>JAHEJE010000015.1 GCA_024639035.1 Alphaproteobacteria bacterium | reverse complement strand
CCGAGGCGATCCTCAACATGCGCCTGCGCGCCCTGCGCAAACTCGAAGAGATCGAGATCCGCAAGGAGCACGCAAGTCTGAGTGCCGAACAGGACGAACTGAAAGCGCTGATGGCCTCCGAGGATGCCCAGTGGCAGGTCATCGCCTGGCAGATCCGCGATACCCGCAAGCGGTTCGGTCCCGACACCGAGATCGGACGCCGCCGTACCCGGTTCGCCAGCGCGCCGACGGTTGAGGTCGATCTCGAACAGGCGATGATCGAAAAGGAACCGGTGACCGTCGTCTGCTCGCAAATGGGCTGGATCCGCTCGATGAAAGGGCATCTGGCCGACCCGTCCAACCTGAATTTCAAGGACGGCGACAAGGGCCGCTTCGTTATTCATGCCGAAACCACCGACAAGCTGCTGGTGCTGGCCTCGTCGGGCAAGTTCTACACCCTTGAGGTCAACAAGCTGCCGGGCGGCCGCGGCCACGGCGAACCGGTGCGGCTGATCGCCGATCTCGACGCCGGCGACGATATCGTTTCGCTGTTCGTGCATCAACCCGCCCGCCGGCTGCTCGTGGCCTCCAGCGACGGCAACGGCTTCGTCGTCAAAGAGGCCGATTGCATCGCCAATACCAGGAAGGGCAAGCAGGTCCTGAATGTCCGCATGCCGTCCGAGGCCCAGGCCCTGGCCTTTGTCGGTGATGGTGACGATCATGTCGGTGTCGTCGGTGAAAACCGCAAGCTGCTGGTTTTCCGCCTCGACGAACTGCCGGTCATGACCCGCGGGCGCGGCGTGCGCCTGCAGAAGTACAAGGACGGCGGCTTGAGCGATGTCACCAGTTTTGCCCTGGCCAGCGGGCTGAACTGGCTCGATTCCTCCGGCCGGACCTGGACCGTGACCGATCTGAACGAGTGGATCGGCGCGCGCGCCCAGGCCGGACGGCTGCCGCCCAAGGGCTTCCCCCGGTCCAACAGGTTCCGCTGATCGGGCACCCGGCAACTTCTCTGACGGACCGCTTGGGCAACCCTGGTGGCCTTAAGGGAGAGTTGCATAAAACCGTCGACTTGGAGCTGGAATTTAACGAAATGTTTGGCGTGGCATGGCAGACTGCCCGGTGCAGTTGGTGTCATGTGAAGCGTTGCGGCAATCGACAACGCCCATGATTCATCCGAGGGTTTGATGTGTTGGCGTTGAAAGAACCGCAGGAAAAGAGCGTAAGCTGGGTCTATCGCGGCGACCTGCTGAGCCGGACGCCGCACGCTCTGTTCAACCAGGATGCGAACTGGGACGGTAGCGACGAAGCGTTGTTCCAGCGCAAGGGCCTGGTTCGGTTGAGCGTGTCGGATCGCGGCACCGAGGTCTGCTGGTCGATGTTCGCCTGCAACTGGGCCTCGCTGTTCCTGACCATGGAATGGATCAGAACCGCGCCGGGTCCCTACAAGCTGAAGTATTTCATTGTCGGATGGGCCGAGGAGACCTACGACAATGCCGCCGACGCTGCCGACAGAATTTCGCAGTTGCTGGCCAAGAGCGATGTGCATCTGACCACCCGGACCTTCGTCAAGGAGGCCGACCCGGGCAGCAAGAGGCTGCCGGAGGTGATTCACCAGACGTTGCTCGACGGCGCCGCGATCCCCGATATCAGTGTCGATTGCATTCTCGACGACGCCACCGGCAAGTTCAATGTCGAGCGCATTGGCGCTGCATCCACCCTGGCGCAGATGTGGGGTCTCAGCCCCGTATCCTACCCGTGCCGTTCCGGCCATTCCTTTGCCCAGATGGTCAGCCAGGCCTATGCAAAGGTCCTCAAGACCGATGAGCCGCATTACGACCACATCTATGCGGCGCTGGAATCGACCGAGCGCGAGGTTTTCTGGCTGCCGTACCAGCGCGTCGTGCTGCCGCACAGGTTCCCCGACCGCCGCAAGGGCGTGACCGTGGTCACCGCCGTCGGCGATGTTGATATCGCCATCGTCTGAATTTGCGGGGCGCGGTTTGGGTCAGAACCCTACAAGCGGTTCCACGACCTGATTGCTCGCCATCACCGGACCGGTTGCGATGTTCATGGCCGCGTTTTGCCTCGGACCATTATCGTTCCCCGACTGAATCTGTAAGGCGATCTGGTCTCTTGGTGTCGCGACCAGGGTCTCATTGTCCTCTTCGACACAATTCGGGCGCCGGGTCCACTGGAT
This sequence comes from Alphaproteobacteria bacterium, assembly GCA_024639035.1. Taxonomy (GTDB): domain Bacteria; phylum Pseudomonadota; class Alphaproteobacteria; order Rhizobiales; family Aestuariivirgaceae; genus JAHEJE01. The sequence continues at coordinate 17,392 of JAHEJE010000015.1, read as the reverse complement.
GAAATTCGCCTCGCTGTAGCTGAAGCCGATGCGCCGCATGGCGCCGCGCCGCGCCCGGCTTTCGGTGGTCAGGCCCCAGATGGCATCGGGCTGGAAGGCCTGCCAGGCAAGGGCCATGCTCAGGCGGCACAGATCGTCGGTGGCGCTGCTCTTGGCGACATCGCGCAGCTTGGGCGACAGATACAGTTCGCCACGATAGACCGTGCGCGCATTGAGCGAGCGGGAAAAAGCCGATGCCGGGCCCTGGGGGGCAATCAGGTGGATGTCTTCACCGGCCAGTGTATGCGACCGCATCAGCCAGCCGATCACCCACTGCCGGAAATCGCCATAGGCATGATAGAACCGGTAAGCATCGAGGTAGACCGTCTCCCCGTCACGCTCGCCCATCAGCCAGAAGGCGGAATTTGCCAGTTCGGCCTCATCGTTGAATCTCGGATCGAAATAGGGCGACAGCGGATCGCTGCGCAGATGCATCCGCATGTCCTTGAACCGGGCAAAATCGGTGCTGGCGGTCACCTCCACATGATGACGGTGAGCCACTGTGGCGCGCAGCCCGAACACCAGGTCATTGAGTGCAATAGGATCGATCACGATATTCCCCTAATGGCCATCCAAATCTACGCTATCGACCCTGCCGCTGATCACCGATGCCGGACCTTGCCCTCAACTCCAGCCCGGCCACTGTATTCCAGCAGATCAGGTAGGCAATAGCTTGCAACCGTATACATGAGAATTAGGCGGTATACTGATTATATTGCGCCCTTTCTGCGTCAAATTAGCAACACCATCCATCTCTTGCCTTGCGTCAAGCTGGTGATCGCGCGACTTTAGTAAGGCGAGACGGTATATGCGATTATGAATTGTGAACCAGAATGGTTAACGAGTTATCATGGGCGGGCGATTGGTGCCCATGGCCGCCGGCCGGCTGGGCCGGTTGCGCGCGGTGTTGTCGCGCAGCTTCCAAACGCTGTGCGCGAACAGGGCCGAGAAGATGATGGCGCCGCCCATCAATGCCTGCTCGGTTGGCGTCTCGTTGAAGATGAGCCACATCCAGATTGGCGTGAGGACGGTTTCGAGCAGGAAGAACATCGCCACCACCGGCGCCGAGATGAAGCGCGGTCCGAGCAGCATCAGCGCCGATGCCGCCGGGACGATAAGCAGTCCGTTCAGCGCCAGCCAGCCCCAGCTTTCCACCGGCAGGGCGCCGGGGTCGGCGAACCAGCACACACCCACAGCGGCCAGCAGGGTGCCGAAGGCCGGGCTCATCGACTGGTCGGATCGGCTGCGGCGCACCGTCACCAGGGTCACCGCCAGCAGCAGCGAGGTGCCGAGTGCCAGCAGGTCGCCGAGCAGATGGCCGGACGACACGCTGTCCCAGACAATTACCACGACGCCGACGAACGACACCAGGATGGCCAAAAGCGTGGCCGGCGGCGTTCGCTCGCCGAGCACCAGCCACGACAGCAGCGCGGCAAACATCGGATTAAACGCCAGGATGAACACCACGTTGGCGACGGTCGTGTGCTGGATGGCGTTGAGGAACAGGATGCTGGAGATGGCGGTGATGCACGACAGGAACACGCTGGTGTAGCCGTTGACGAACGGCGAGGCATCGGAGCGACCGCGCCGGAACAGCGTCCAGAACGCGAGCAGGGCGATGAACGACAGTCCGCCCCTGACCATGATCATGGTCCAGGCATCGGTGTTGGCCATGCGCAGGATCGGCACGTCGATCGACAGCAGCATGCCGCCGGTAAAGGCCATGAAAAGGCCCGTCCGTTGGTTCCCTGATACGCTGTCCGGTTGTGGCATGTGTTTTTTAATGGCCGCCGGTTGTGTCCGGCGGACAGGTGGACGCAACGGTCACCCCTGGTCGGTCAGGCGTCGAACAGTTCCCATCCGGTGGTCGACAGGCGTTCCTGCGGCAGAAACCGGGCCTTGTAGTCCATCTTCGTCGAGCCGGAAACCCAGTATCCGAGATAAACATAAGGCACCCCCAATTCCTTAGCTCTCTGGATGTGCTCCAGAATCATATACGTGCCCAAGCTCCGGCTGGCACGGCTGGTGTCATAGTAGCTGTAAATCATTGACAAACCGTCTTCGAGAACGTCGGTCAGGGCGGCGCCGACGAGCCTGCCGGAGCTCGGTTGCGGCCCGGCGAGCGTGACGTCGGGCGGCAGGCGATACTCCACCACCCGCGAATCGACGAAGGTCTCGTTGATCATCGCGCTGAAGTCCATCACCGTCATGTCGGCCATGCCGCCATCGTCGTGGCGTTCGGCGATGTAGTCGCGGAACAGCGCATATTGTTCAGAGGTCGCCTTGGCCGGCCGCAGGTGCGATCTGATCGCCTGGTTGCGGGCCATCAGGCGCCGGAAACTGCGCGTCCAGCGGAACGTGTCAACCGGCACCCGCACCGAAACGCAGGCCTTGCAGCCGTCGCAGGCCGGCCGGTAGGCGATGTTCTGGCTGCGCCGGAAGCCGCTTTGCGACAGCGTGGTGTGCAGTTTGCCCGCATCCTGATTGATCAGGTGGGTAAAGACCTTGCGCTCGACCTTGCCGGCGATATAGGGGCAGGGCGCCGGCATCGTGATGAAAAACTGCGGAAAATTTCGCCGTTCGATGCTCAATGTTCAACCCGGTTTGCAATGCATTTTTTTCGACGCCTTGAGTAACACTGAAGGTGCGGAATTACCAATCAAATAATCGCTTAGCCCAACTTATAATCTATATACCCGCTTACTTGGAATTGGGCACTTGCTCGGCGGTTCAGGTCTTTTTCACCGTTTCCCTGCCATGCGGTGCATCCAGCACGCTGATGACGAAACCTTGTGTTTCGATGGTTGCTACGATTTCGCGGGCATGGTGGCCGTCGCGGGTCTCGATCATCACGTCGATGTCAGCCGCCTTGGCCGGCGTGTCGAGGAACATGCGTTGGTGCGACACCTCCAGGATGTTGGCGCCGAGTTCGCCGAGCAGCGTGGCGATACGGCCCAGGATGCCCGGCCGGTCGTCGATGCGGATGCGCAGGTTGACGATGCGCTCGTCGCGTTCGAGTTCGCGGTAGATGACCGAGGCCATGATGCGCAGGCCGATATTGCCGCCGCACAGCACCAGGCCGACCTTGCGGCCGCGGAACTGGTCGGGATTGGACAGCACCGCCGCCAGCCCGCAGGCACCGGCACCCTCGGCCACCGTCTTTTGCTCCGACAGGAACAGGCCGATGGCCCGTTCGATCTTGCTTTCGCCGACCAGGCGGATGTCGTCGACCAGCCGCTTGCAGATCGCGATGGTCCGCTCGGTGACGTTCTTGACCGCGATACCCTCGGCCAGGGTCGCGCCGCCGCACACGCACGGATCGCCGCGCACCGCATGGTACATCGACGGGTACTGCTCGACCTCGACGCCGATCATCTCGATGTCGGGCTTGATGTGCTTGGCGGCGATCGCGGCGCCCGACATCAGCCCGCCGCCGCCGATCGGCACCACCAGGCACTCGAGATCGGGTTGACTGGCCAGCATTTCGATCGCCACCGTGCCCTGGCCGGCAATGATCTTGTCGTCGTCGTAAGGGTGGACCAGCAGCAGGTGGCGCACCGCGATGATGGCTTCCGCCGTTGCCTGGCTTTCTGCCAGCGTTTCGCCCGACAGGACGACCTCGGCGCCATGCGCCTTGGTGCGCTCGACCTTTGTGAACGGCGTCGTCTCCGGCATCACGATGGTCGCCGGAATGCCGAGCCGGTGGGCATGGAAGGCCACCGCCTGGGCATGGTTGCCCGCCGACATGGCGATCACCCCGGTCTTGCGCTCCTTTGCCGTGAGGCTGGCAAGCTTGATGTAGGCGCCGCGATCCTTGAACGAGTTGGTGACCTGCAGGTTTTCGAATTTGACATGGATGTCCGCACCGGTGATGGCCGACAGTTTCGGCGAGTACAGCATCGGTGTGTCGACGACATTGCCTTTGAGCAGCCTGGCGGCTTCCTCGATGTCGGAGAACTCAACAGACATGATTTTTGCCTCGCACAGTGAAAAGATTGGGCGGTTGGGTTTGTATCTTAGTCGCGTTTCTAATAGCTATTCCAGACGGTAACACGCCATTTCCGCCGTAACAGGCAGAAGCGGCGACATCGAATGAGCGAAACAGCAACATCGGGAGAGCAAGTCATGTCGAAGCGGGTCGCGTGGATCGGGTTGGGGGTCATGGGATATCCGATGGCCGGATACCTCAAAACCAAGGGTGGGCATGACGTTACGGTCTACAACCGCACCGCCGCCAAGGCCGAGCAATGGGCCAAGGAGTATGGCGGCAACACCGCTGCAACGCCGCAAGAGGCCGCGCGCGGGGCCGACTTCGTCTTGGCCTGCGTCGGCAACGACGACGACCTGCGCGCCGTGACGACCGGCGACGGCGGTGCCTTTGCCGGCATGACCGAGGGCGCGGTGTTCGTCGACCACACCACGGCATCGGCCGACGTGGCGCGCGAGCTGCATGGCGCCGCCAAGGCCAAGGGCTGCGGCTTCGTCGATGCCCCGGTCTCCGGCGGCCAGGCCGGTGCCGAGAACGGCGTGCTGACGGTGATGTGCGGCGGCGATCAGGCCGCCTATGACGCTGCCGAGCCGCTGATCGAATGTTACTCGAAGTCGCGCCGCCTGCTCGGCGGGGCCGGCGCCGGGCAACTGGCCAAGATGTGCAACCAGATTGCCATCGCCGGACTGGTGCAAAGCCTGTCGGAAGCCATCCATTTCGGCGTCAAGGCCGGCATGGACATGGAGGCGGTGATCGACGTGATCTCCAAGGGCGCGGCCGGCTCCTGGCAGATGGACAACCGCTACAAGACGATGATCGCCGGCGAATTCGAGCACGGCTTTGCCGTCGACTGGATGCGCAAGGATCTGGCGATCTGCCTGGAAGAGGCCAGGCGCACCGGCGCCCACATCCCGGTCGCCGCCCTGGTCGATCAATTCTATTCGCAGGTCCAGAAGATGGGCGGCAAGAGGTGGGACACTTCAAGCCTGATCGCGCTTCTGGAGCGCGATTAGCGGGTTTCCTGGTTGACGAGGACTCGCCTGCCCGTCCGATACGGCTCCTTTTGCCTTATCGAGCATTGTTTGCCTGCTCAGCGGGCAAATCCGCCGCGGCCGCAGGGTTCGCCAAGGAGGGCCCGCCTGCAGGCAAACAATGCTCGATAAGGCAAATAGCCTTGTCTTGCGCTTGTTTTCCAGCATTCGAACCATCCTTGGAAAACAGAATGGCGTTAATTAATGAGTCCTGACCCTAGATCATTGATGGAGCCGTCATGCTGAAATTTGACACCGAGACCCTCAGGATTCTGGATGTCTCCTACCATGGCGCCGACATCATCAGGCGCCGAATGGAGAACATGGCGGCACTGGCTCCCCAGCCCGGCGAGTGTATCCTCGACCTCGGCTGCGGTCAGGGCCTGATGACCGAGGAACTGGCCCGTGCGGTCGGCCCCACCGGCGAGGTAATCGGCGTCGATCCCAGCCCTGACATGCGCTCCCAGGCCCAGGTGCGCTGCGCCGGGTACCCGAATGTTCGCATCCTCGATGGCGGTGCAGGCGATATTCCGACTGGTGACAGGGTTATTGATGGAGCCGTGTCGCTTCAGGTTTTTGAATATCTCCAAGACATCCCCGCAGCGCTCGCCGATCTGCATGGCAAGATGAGGCAAGGCGGCCGCCTGGCGATTGGCGATATGCAATGGCAAACGCTGTCATGGTCTTCCGACGACCCCGAACGCATGACACGCATGCAGCTCGCCTGGGAACGCCACGTGGCCGAACCGGGTGTTCCGGCAATGCTGCCTGCCGCTCTGGAAAAGGCGGGATTTCAGCTTGTCGAGTTGCGTCCGGTGCCATTTGCAGCGTGCAGCCTGAGGCCCGATGGTCTGGCATTCATGTTGATGCATCTGATGCGCGCATATGCCATTCAGAACGACCTGATGCCGGCGCAGGATGCAGATGCCTGGTTTGCCGAACAAGAGCGGCGTGCGGCTGCAGGAACCTTCTTCTTTTCACTGACGCATTTTATTGCGATTGCCTTCAAACGGTAGGCCAACGAGTGCCGATCAGGCAACGCTGGGGTTTCCATGCCAAAGGAAATAATTATTTCCCTTCAGCGATTTGGCTGAATTTGCTGAAAAATTGATTTGACAGTTTCTTGGCCGTCGCATCGATCAACCGCGAGCCGAGTTGGGCCAGTTTGCCGCCGACCCGGGCATTGACGTCGTATCTCAGGATGGTTCCGTCGTCGTCTTCATCGAGGGTGACATCGGCCCCGCCCCTGGCATGGCCGGCGGCGCCGCCCTTGCCCTCGCCGGTGATGGTGTAGCTTACGGGCGGATTGAGGTTGGACAAGTTGACGTGTCCCTTGAACACCGCCTGGACCGGTCCGATCTTGAGCCCGACCTCGGCGTCCAGTTCGGTGTCAGAATGCTTGGTGAGCGATTTGCAGCCGGGAATCGACCGGCGCAGCACCTCGGGATCGTTGAGGGCCGCCCATACGATATCGCGCGACGCTCCGATCCGCCGTTCGCCGGTCATCTTCATCCGGGAAGTCCTTTCGTTCAATGTTCCGGGGCAAGGCGCCTTCGGACAAGGCGACGTGGTCCATCGGCAATTGCCAGCACGGCCTCATCTCGGCCCGACGCGCAAGGATAGGGTGATGTGGCACGGTGGGGCAAGCACCGCAGGCATGATCCGCTGGTGGCGCCGGCGGTGCGGTTCTGCCCCTAAGCTGGAAGAGGTCTGCGTCCTTCGATCAGGTCGACGTCGGACTTGATCTGTTTGGCGAGGAAATCTGTGAACAACCGCAACCGCCGGGTGCGCCGGGCATCAGGGTGGGAGAGACACCAGATGTCGAACTTTGCATCCAGCAGTGGGGCAGGTCTCAAGCGCACAAGTGCGGCATCGCGATCGGCGGCGTAGCATGGCAGGATGCTCACCCCTAGGCCTTCGCGGACCATGGCTTGCATGGCGGCCATGCTGTCGACCCGGTGCTTGGGACGGGTGCTGGGCAGGAAAGTGCCGTAGAGCAGGCGGTTGAAGGGCTCGTTGTGAATGCCGATCCATTCGCGCGTTGCCGGCTCGGATTGGCGGAACCGCGCGCCTGACTCACCGGCGGCGGCATAGATGCCATAGGCCACCGTACCCAGCCGCCGGCCGACCAGGGTTTCCGGCGGGCTGTCGGTGAAACGGATCGCGACATCAGCCTCGCCGCGGCTGATACTGAGCACTGATCGGGTGCACATGAGCTCCAGTTCGATGTCCCGGTGCCGGTGCAGAAACGCCCACAGCGACGGACCGAGATAACCGTTGATGAAGGTATCGGTGGTGGTGAGGCGCAGAGCCCCCGAGATTTCCTGATCGCGGCCCTGGATGCTGCGGTCTGCCTGCAAAAGATCCTTTTCGACCCGCACCACCGTCTCGAGCAGTTCCGCACCGCTGGCGGTCAGCTCGTAGCCGCGCCGCGTCCGTTTGAACAGGCGAACATCGAGACTGCGCTCCATGGCGCTCAGGCGCCGTGATACGGTCGGCTGGCTGACTGATAGAGCTGCAGCCGCATTGCTCAACGTTCTGGCGCGGGCGATGGCCAGAAAGAAACGATGATCGTCCCAGGACGTCTTCATATTCAAATTTGTATGTCAAATATGCGAATTTGCCAATCGCCATACAGATTTGTCCAGTGTAAATTGACCATGCGTGCAAAAAGAGGAGCCAGTCATGCCAGTTGACAGTCGATTGAACGAAGCCAGCCTTGCCGCCTTGAGAGATGGATTCTGCGGATCGCTGCTGCTGCCGGGCGATGACGGGTTCGATGGGGCCCGCCGGGTTCACAACGGTATGATCGACCGCCATCCGGCGATCATCGCGCGCTGTCAGGGAAGTGCCGATGTGGCCGATGCACTGGCCTTCGGTTTGGCCAATGACCTGGAGATCGCGGTGCGCGGCGGCGGGCACAATGTGGCCGGGCGCGCGGTGTGCGACAATGGGCTGGTGATCGACCTTTCGGCGATGAAGGGTATCTGGGTCGACCCGGCGAGGCGCCGGGTGCGGGCCGAAGCCGGTGTCAACTGGGGCGAGTTCAACCGCGCCACGCAACTCCATGGGCTGGCAACAACCGGCGGGGCGGTGTCCAGCACCGGCATCGCCGGGCTGACCCTGGGCGGCGGCTTCGGTTATCTGATGGGCAAGTTCGGTCTGACCATCGACAATCTGGTCTCGGTCGATTTGGTGATGGTGGACGGCAGCCTGCTGACCGCCAGTGAGGATGAGAATGCCGAGCTGTTCTGGGGCCTGCGCGGAGGCGGCGGCAATTTCGGCATCGCCACGAGCTTTGAATATGCGCTGCATCCGCTGGGGCCTGAAGTGCATGGCGGCCTGATCGCCTTCAGCTACGGCGATGCGAAAAAGACACTGGGGTATCTGCGCGATGCCGCCAATGACCCGGACGACGAGATGACGGCAATCTGCAGCATGACCCACGCGCCCGACGGCTCGGGCACTAAACTGGCCGCAATGCTGGCCTGCCACTGCGGAAGTGCGGGCAGGGCCGGCAAGGGCCTGGACAAGGTGCGCGCCGTGGCACCGCCGGTGATCGATCAGCTCGGGGCCATCGCATACAACCGGATCAACCAGCTGCTGGACGATAGCTTTCCCAAGCTGGCGCTGAACTACTGGAAGCCATGTTTCGTCAATGAGTTGAGCGATGAGGTGATGGATATCCTGATCGAGCAGTTTTCTGTCTGCCCATCCCAAATGAGCAAGCTGATCGTCGAAGCCCCGCACGGCGAAGCTTTGCGCCGGGAGCCGTCGGCCACGGCCTTCGCGCATCGCTCGCCCGGTTTTAGCGTTCTGGCGCTGGCCCAGTGGAGTTCACCGGAAGAAACCGAAGCCAATGTTGCCTGGGCCCGCGAGACATTTGAGCGGCTCAGACCCCACGCCTCGCCCGGCGCTTACAGCAACTACATGGGAAATGACGAGGATGCCGGACGGGTTGCGGCGGCGATGGGCGGAAACTTCGCCCGGCTGCAGGCGCTGAAGGACCGCTACGACCCCGGAAATGTCCTGCACCTGAACCAGAATATTCCACCGAGCGACGGGTGAGGGGCGCTCTCTTGCGGGCAAGAATTGCCGATCAGCGGCCGCGCCACCTGAAATTCAAGGCTGACTGGCACCAGCGCCCGGCTCGGCGGGTTCCAGACCATGGTTTTTTATGGTTTTTTGTATCCTGCCGTTTGCGGTGAGTGCCTTCCAGGTTGAAAAGAACCGGTCGGCGACCTCCGGGCGAGGATAGGACCTGGTGATGCCGGCGTAGTAGAAAATCGCCTTGTGCTGCCCGGCATAGCGCACCTTGCCACTCAGTTTTTCGGTTTTGATGATGTCACGGCCCCGGTCGCGGTTGGAAAAGACGGCATCGAGCCGGCCAGCGGCGAGCTTGCGAAACCCGGCCGCGTCATCCGGGCGCTCGTCGATTTCGATTGCCTCCAGCCCGCTTTGCTCCATCGCTGCCCTGATGTCCTTGAGGGTTCTGGCGGTGTTTGACGGCGCAAAGACGCCAACCTTGTAGCTGGCGATCTGTTTCGGGTCCTGATAGGCCAGCGCATTGTCCGCCCCGACGAAGAAACCGTATTCGGTGCGGAACATCGCCGGTGAGAACCGCAACCACGCCTCCCGGCCGGGATTGCGGCCGATCACCATCATGCCGTCGGCCTGACCGGCCTTCATCAGTTCCTGGGCCCGCCGCCAGGGGTATATGTCAAACGAGCAGGTGATGCCGGCGGTGGTGCACACGGTCTCGATCACCTCACGCGCCGGCCCGGCGACCTGCTGGTTCTCGCCATAGATGAAGGGCGAAAATTCCAGCGTGACGAAGCGCAGCGTGTCCTGGGCCGTGGCAGGCTGAAAGGCAAGACACGCCAGCGCCCATCCGCCGGCAAGAGCTTTCAACCGGTTCATGAACCCCTCTCTCCGATGCAAGACTTGGCGGCCGCCATAGTGTATCTTCGCGGCGGGGGCGGCAACCCTTTCCGACGGAGTGTGCGGGAAGCGGTGGATTGTTGGAATTGGACGGTGTCGGCAGGCGGGCAAAGACGGCAGACGTTGCGCGGCAAGTTCTTGCGGGTGACGATTCCACTGATTTTTCTGTCGGTGATCGGGGTGTTCTCGGTCATCGAGCTGATGACCCATCGCGCCGCACTGCAGCATCTCGAGCAGACCCTGAACGCCGCGCTGCGCACCCAGGCGGCGGCGCTGGCAAATCCGCTGTGGAATCTCGATCACGATCAAATCCGCCTGGCGCTCGAAGCCATTGCCACCAATCGCGTGATCCTGTCGGCGCGTGTGCTGGGTGAGAACGGCGAGGCGATGGGGCAGGTCGGAGACGGACCGGGCGCGGGCGCGGACGACGACCGGATTACCCTGTCGAGCCCGATCGTGTTTGACGCCGGCGCCGGGCCGAAGACCATCGGCACGCTGGAATATGTCGCCACCCGGCAGTTCGTCAACGAACAGACCCGCAACCGCCTGCTCATCGCCGCCGTCATCGCCCTGATTGCGGTTGCCATCGAGGTTGCCGCCGCACTCTATGCCTTGCGCACCATCATCGGCCGGCCGCTGGCACAGTTGCTGGCCGCCATCAACACCGCGCGCACCGGTGCCGACCGGCAGCCGGTGAACTGGTCGAGCAGCGACGAACTGGGCCAGGTCATCGACGCCTACAATGAAATGCAGGCCAAGCAGCAGGTTTATGAGACCGAACTGCTTGAGGCGCGCGACACGCTTGAGGACCGGGTCCGCGACCGCACCGCCGAGCTGGCCGCGGCCCGTGACGAATCGGTCAAGGCCCGAACCCGCCTCGACGACGCCATCGAGGCAATCTCGGAAGGTTTCTCGCTCTACGATGGCGACGACCGGTTGGTGGTCTCCAACACCCGGTACCGCGAAATCCTGTCCGCCGGCGACCGCGACATCATCGAGCCGGGGCAGACGTTCAGGGACATCCTGCGGGCGGCAATAGATCAGGGATTGATTGCCGGTTCCGACATCGATGCCGAACGCTGGCTGGCGGCCCGCCTGGCGCGCCATGATGCGCCGGGCGAACCGCATGTTCAGCACTACGCCAACGGGCGCTGGGTGCGGGTCAGCGAGCGGCGCACCCAGGATGGCGGCACCGTGGCGGTCTATTCCGACATCACCGAGCTGAAACAGCGCGAGGAGGAACTGGCCGCCAAATCGAACCAGCTTGAACAGTTGTCCAAGCAACTGGCGAAATATCTGTCGCCGCAGGTCTATGAATCGATCTTTCAGGGCCGCCAGACCGCAACCATTGCCGCGACGCGCAAGAAGCTCACGGTGTTCTTTTCCGACATCGCCGATTTCACCGAGACCGCCGACCGGCTCGAGTCGGAGGAGTTGACCCAGCTGCTCAATCACTATCTGACCGAGATGTCGAAGATCGCCCTCGATCATGGCGCCACCATCGACAAGTACGTCGGCGATGCGATCCTGATCTTTTTCGGCGATCCGGACACCAGAGGGACGCGCGAGGACGCACTTGCCTGTGTCCGCATGGCCATCGCAATGCGCCGCAGGATGGATGAACTGGAAAACGTCTGGCGCACCGCCGGCATCGCCCGGCCGCTGCGCTGCCGCATGGGCATCCACACCGATTTTTGCACCGTCGGCAACTTCGGCAGCGAAGACCGGCTCGATTATACGATCATCGGCCGCGGCGTGAATACCGCCGCGCGCCTAGAGTCCCACGCAGCATCCGGGCAGATCCTGATTTCCTACGAGACCTATGCACTCGTGGCCGATGAAATTTCCTGCGAGGCAAAGGGTGAGATAGAGGTCAAGGGCCTGGCCTATCCGATCTCGACCTACCAGGTGATCGACCACAAGACCGGGACCGGCCTGCAATCGCCCGGCGACCGGGACGAATGGTCGGCGCTGGCGGCAAAGGAAATCGATGAGATGACGCCGCGCGAGCGCCAGCGGGCGATTGAAATACTGACGTCGATGGCGAATAACCCCGCGCCTGAGGTGGTTGAAACGGGCACCGACAGCTCGCGCCAGGTGGAAAAATAGGGGCTGCCGCGCCCGGGGCAAATCGGTTAGGTTCGCCGGTGCACATTCACGACTTTTGAAGTCCAGGGGGCACAATGACGTCGATTTCTTTTTATGGCGCGGCCGGCACGGTGACCGGGTCGTGTTCGCTGGTCGAAACCGGCGATGCACGGTTTCTCGTCGATTGCGGCATGTTTCAGGGCAACAAGACGGTGCGCGCGCTGAACGAGCAGGACCTGCCGTTTGCCGCCGGCGAGGTCGATTTCGTCATCCTGACCCATGCCCATATCGACCATTCCGGCCTGCTGCCCAAACTGACCAAGCACGGCTTTCGCGGCCGCGTTTACTGCACCGCGCCGACCGCCGACCTGCTGCAGTTCATGCTGCGCGATTCGGCCAACATCCAGCGCTCCGATGCCGAACGCAAGAACCGCAGGCTGCGCCGCGCCGGCAAGCCTGATATCGAGCCGGTCTATACCCTGGACGATGCCGAGGGTCTGCTCGGTCAGCTTGCGACGGTGGACTATGAGGAATGGTTTTCACCGCATGAGCGCATCGAGGTGCGGTTCTGGAATGCCGGCCACATGCTGGGTTCGGCCTCGGCCGAGATCAAGATTGCCGAAAGCGGCAAGTCCGACAAGCTGCGGATGCTGTTTTCAGGCGACATCGGGCCGGAGGAAAAAGCCTTTCATCCCGAGCCCGACGCCCCGGAGGGCTTCGACTATCTGGTCTGCGAGAGCACCTACGGCGACCGCGACCGCGATGCCTATACGCTGGCCGAACGGCGCGCCGCGTTGCAAAAGGAATTGACCGAAGCTCTGTCGCGCGGCGGCAACATCGTCATCCCGAGCTTTGCCGTCGAGCGCTCGCAGGAACTGCTGCACGACATCGGCGTGCTGCTCGCCAAAAGCGAAATTCCGCCGGCCACTGTGTTTCTCGATTCGCCGCTGGCCCGCAAGGTGACCGAAGTCTTCGTGAAATACGCCCATACCCTGGACGACATCGAACTCGACGAGGCCAAGCTGTTCCGTGATGACAATTTCCGCATCGTCGAGACCGTCGACGAGAGCAAGGCGATCAACCGCATCAGGGGCGGCGCAATCATCATCTCGGCCAGCGGCATGGCCGATGCCGGGCGGGTCCAGCATCACCTGAAGAACAACATCTGGCGCCAGGACTGTACCGTGCTGTTCGTCGGCTATCAGGCGCCGGGCACCCTGGGTCAGATCATCACCTCGGGCAAGCGCGAGATCCGCATTCACGGCAAGACCTTCAAGGTCAAGGCCGCGATACGGCGCATCGGCAATTACTCGGCCCACGCCGACCAGCCCGAACTGATCGACTGGGTCCTCGAACGCGCTCCGGTGGTCGGCGGGCTGTTTCTCAATCACGGTCAACAGGAAGCGCGCGAGGAACTGCGCCGCCTTCTGGCCAAACGCGGTCTGGCCGAGGAGCGCATCTTCCTGCCGCAGTTCGATGAAAGCTTCGATCTTGTCGCCGGTACGGCAAAGTCCAAGGGCAGGGTGGCCCACCGCATCGACGACGAGGCGCTGGAGCGCGACTGGTACAACGACTACGCCGCCTTCGTCATCGAGTTGACCGGCAAGCTCGAAGCCATGTCCGACGGCGAGGCCCGCAAGGTGTTGATCGAAAAGCTGGCCCAGGCGCTGGACGAGTAGGGTCCAGACCCAGGAATTTCGGGCGTTCAGCGCCGGGCGTTCAGCTTTTTGGCCATGTCCAGGGCAAAGTAGGTGAGGATGCCGTCGGCGCCGGCGCGTTTGAAGGCGATCAGGGCCTCTTCGATCACCCGGTCGCCGTCGAGCCAGCCGTTCTGCACCGCCGCCATCAGCATCGCATACTCGCCCGACACCTGATAGGCGAACGTCGGCATGGCGAAGGTTGTCTTGAGGCGGTAGAGGATGTCGAGATAGGCAAGGCCCGGCTTGACCATGATCATGTCAGCGCCTTCGGCAATGTCGAGGGCCGCCTCGCGGACCGCCTCGTTAGTGTTGCCCGGGTCCATCTGATAGGTCTTCTTGTCACCCGACAGGGTGCCTGAGGAACCGACCGCCTCGCGGAACGGATTGAAGAAGCCGGAGGCGTATTTGGCGGCGTAGGACATCAGCTGGACGTCGCTAAAGCCGCCGTCTTCCAGCGCCGAACGAATGGCGCCGATGCGCCCGTCCATCATGTCCGACGGGCCCAGGATATCGCAGCCGGCATCGGCCTGGACCAGCGATTGCTCGACCAGAACGTCGAGGGTTTCGTCATTCAGGATACGGCCGTCGTCACTCAAAAGGCCGTCGTGGCCGTGGCTGGTGTAGGGATCCAGCGCGACATCGCACATCACGCCGATGTCCGGCACCGCGGCCTTGATGGCGCGCACGGCACGGCAGGCCAGGTTGTCCGGATTGAGCGCCTCGCTGCCCGAGGGGCTGCGCAACTCACTCGGGGTGTTGGGGAATACTTCGATCACCGGGATACCGCATTTGGCGGCGTCCTCGGCAGCCTTGACGGCCAGGTCGATGCTCAGCCGGTCGACGCCCGGCATCGACGCCACCGGTTCGCGCCGGTTGTCGCCGTCGATGATGAAGATCGGCCAGATCAGGTCGTCGACCGTCAGATGGGTTTCGCGCACCAGTCGCCGCGACCAGTCAGCCTGGCGCGGCCGGCGCAGGCGGGTGGCGGGAAAGCCGGTGGCCGGCATCTGTGTGGCGGCGGTGTCGGCAGTCGCCGGTTTTTCAACATCGTCCTTCATGGCCATCGCTTATAGCGCCTTCGCGGGTCGGATGAAAGATCACGGCGCCGGATCGGGCTCGCGGTGCAATTCATGGCACGAACAATGTACCCCGCCGCCGGCCAGCGCGAACATGTCGTAATCGATGGCGATAACGTCGAATCCCCGTTCGGCGAGCTGCGCATTGACGTTGACATTGTGTGCCATCGACAACACCCGCTTGTTGCCGAGGCTGACGAGGTTGCCGCCCAGCTTGACGCAGTCGGCATAGGCAACCTTTATGACCTCGATGGCGTGTTTGTTCTTGATATAGTCGAGCGCATAGGGTGGCAGGGCGTCTTCGCAGACCAGCGCCAGGCCTTTCTCCAGCATCACCACCACGGCATCGACATGGACGAACTGCGGCGGGATCGGCGCCACCAGCACGTCCCAGCCTTCGTCCTTCAGCCAGCCTTCAACCTGTTCGGCGCCGTGCTTGGTCGAGCGGTCGCCGGACCAGCCGAGCAGCGCCACCTCGGGCTTGAGGATGCAGAAATCGCCACCCTCGAAATGGCCTGCCGTGACCCACTTCCAGATCGGGATGTCGGCTTTGCGGTAAAACTCGCTGGCGATCGAGTAATCGCGCCGCCGTGGCGGCGTCTGGATCGAGGCGATCACCGCTCCCCATGGCGTCATGAAACTGGAATCGCGGGTAAAGACCGATGACGGCAGGCCCTCGTCGGCCTCCGCGAAGTGGACCCGCACGCCGTTGGCTTCATAGACGTCGACCATCTGGCGATGCTGGCGCATGGCCTTTTGCTTGTCGAAGCGGTGACCCGTCTGCTCCATGTTGGCCAGCGTGACGGCGGAGATCGAATTGAGCGCCACCCAGCGGAAATGATCCGGCTTGCCGAGCAGCACGTCGGTCAGGATGCCGGTCTGAGCCGAAACGCCCCATGGAATGCGGTCGGACAGTTCGGTCATCGCGGCTCCCTCAGATTACTTGTAGAGGAGTCTCATTGGCATATTTTGTAGCGCCCGTCACGGCCAAGGTCGAAGTGGAAATGGTTCTTGTGCGCCTTGTTGGCCTTCGGGCCGAGGACGGTGGCGAACGACTTGCAGGCGCCCTTGTGGGTGCGGGTGAGGAACCTGGCCTTCTTGTTCACTCCGAAGAACGACCCGGTGCCGCTCCAGTCCTTCAGTATACTGATGGTTTCGCCGGACGCCAGCTTGAACGCCCCGATGTCGAGCGCATTGCCGAACGAATGCTCGCTGATCCGGCCGCCGCCGACGCCGCGCCGCGAGCGGCACTGATAGGCGGCATAGCTGTTGATCTCGACGACCGGTTGCTTGAAGCCCTTGAGCGCTGCGGGCTGAACCTCTTCCACCACCCATTTGTACAGTGTCGCGGCCAATGTGCAGTTGAGCGTGGCCGCCGGGCGCACCCGGACCGCACCGAACGATGAAACCTTGACCGGCGCGGCGATGCCGCAGCCCTTCGGCCCGCCGATCGGCTTGATCGGCTTGGCATCCAGGTTGGTTGCCGCCAGCACGAAAGTGCAGCGGTCGCGGGCCTGCTTGATCTGCGCCGACGTCCACTTGGAATTTTCCGACGGCCTCAGGTCGCTGGCCACGTTCGGGTCGCGCTCGCGACCGAGATCGTCGAGCTTGACCTCGAGCCGGCCGCGCCGGCTGGCGGTGATCGGCTTGCTTTCCAGCGCAATGGCCGCCGCGGCACCATTGCCGCCGACGGGGGGTTTCGGCCGCGGCAGGGGAACGCTCCGTTTGCCTGACGCCGGCGCCTTGGATGCGGCAGGTATGTCCGGCTTGGGGCGCGGCAATGGCGTTTCGGCGGCAGCAACGGCGATGCCAAGCAGCGTCGCGGCGGCGCACATCAGTGCGGCACCGGCAAACAGCCTTTGATTTCTACAACATATTTCCAACTTGACGTGTCTCGCGGCATGTCTGGTACACAAAGAGAGACCCAAATACCACAACTGTGGCAATAACAGGACACCGGGCAGGGATGGACTTTGCGCTTTCACAGGACCAGCAGGCATTTCAAGGCCTTGCGCACGACTTTGCCATGGCCGAAATGGCCCCGCATGCGGCCCGCTGGGATGCCGATCACCAATTCCCCTATGAGACGCTGAAGCAGGCCGCCGGGCTCGGCTTTGCCGGGCTTTACGTGCGCGACGATGTCGGCGGCAGCGGCCTGACCCGACTCGATGCGGTGCTGGTGTTCGAGCAACTGGCCCGGGCCTGCGCCTCGACCGCCGCGTTCATGTCGATCCACAACATGTCGTCGTGGATGATCGATGCCTTTGCCGGCGATGAGTTGCGCCAACGCATTTTGCCGGATCTGACCACCATGGCCAAGGTGGCCGGCTATTGCCTGACCGAGCCGGCCAGCGGCTCGGACGCCGCCAGCCTGAAGGCGACGGCGAAACGCGACGGCGCGGATTATGTGCTGAACGGCACCAAGGCGTTCATCTCCGGCGGCGGCCGCAATGATTTCTACGTCGTGATGGTGCGTACCGGCGGCGACGGTGCCGGCGGGATTTCCACAATCGTGGTGCCGGCCGATGC
>JAHEJE010000209.1 GCA_024639035.1 Alphaproteobacteria bacterium | reverse complement strand
TAATTAATGAGTCCTGACCCTAGCGCAATAGGAGTGTAATCCGCAACGATGCAAAGCGTAATTGAGCCGGATTGGCCGTTGCAGCCCAGCCCCCGGGAGCATGCAGGCTGGCCACGCGGAGGGCACCTCGCGGCAGCAATCAACCATTTGTTGACATCCTGGGCGCAAACTCCAGAGCAGTTTTAGTCGATGGAGACATGATCCGTGCCCAGCAAAACCAAGAAAATCGCCCGCGACATCCGATTGCACGTGTACAATCGGCCGACCAATGTTCGCAACGCCAGTGGCGCTTTTGTATCGTCGGTCCAGGTCGTCGAAGGCCCGGGAAAGCCGAAGACAAAGAAACCTGCCAAAAAGAAGGCGGCCAGCAAGTCGGACTGATACATTCGGCACTCGGCAGGATTGGCCGAAGACAACAGTGGTAATTTGTCGGCGCTGACCCTAGATTCGGGTACATGAAAGACCGTTTGCTCATTACCGGCGTCACCGGCAGCATCCTTGCCGCCGTCTGCTGCTTTACCCCGCTGCTGGCGTGGGCTTTGGCACTGGCAGGACTATCGGTGTATATCGGCTGGATCGACTACGTCGCCATCCCCCTGCTCGGCATCTTCGTTGCGCTTACGCTGATTGCCCTGGTGCGGCGGCGCTATCGATGATCGATCTGCACGCCCGCATCACCTGCCCGCAATGCGGCCATTGCGAGAGCGAACAGATGCCGGTCAATGCCTGCCAGTACTTTTACGACTGCAAGGGATGCGGTGCGGTGCTCAAGCCGCTGCCCGGCGATTGCTGTGTGTTCTGTTCCTACAGCGATACCAAATGCCCGCCGGTCCAAACCGGTGGCAAATGCTGCGGCCTGTGACCGGTCCGGCGGGCTTGCTGCACTCACCACATTGGCGAACAGCCAGCCAAAGACTTACGCGCCCTGGCCGCGCAGGTGCTCGCCGACCACCAGTTTTTCCGGCTTGAAGGCATCGCGCAGCACGTCGATGCATGCCTCGGGTAAGGTATCGCCGCACATGAACACATCGAGCGCTGCATAGGCGCGCTCCGGCCAGGTGTGGATCGAGATGTGGCTTTCCGCCAGCACGGCCACGCCGGTCACCCCGGCATTCGGGGTAAAGTGGTGCAGGTGGATATGCAGCAGCGTGGCTCCGGCTGCATCGACGCAACGGCGAAGGGTCCGCTCGATCAGGACGATGTCGTCAAGTCCGCTGGCCCCGAACAGATCGATGATCAGATGAGTGCCGGCACACTCAACGCCGTTCTTGACGATAAAATGATCCTCGGCTTCGTCCGGCTTGTAGCGCCGCACTTCGGTATCCTTGGCGAACCCATGCTTCTGCGACCGGGCGCCGTCTGACACCTCCGGGTAGATCCCCGTTTGGCGGAGGACTTTTTTAGTCATTTGGGACCCTCCCCCGACCAACAAGGTACATGGCACTGCAACCAACCCGGCTCCGATCGCGAATACGCCGGCGTGCTAACCCAGCATATATGCACGATAATCGGTGCATGCAACCGATTTGGTGCGTGCGGAGTGGGCAAACTTTAACAAAATACTTAACGCTACGTCATTTTCGTGCAAGAATGGCCTTATGCAGAGGAGTGGCTCACACTTTGGAGTGACGCCATGGCAGACAATGACAAACTTGAACAACGCATTGCGGTCCTTGAGGCAGCGATTGCGAGTATCGGTTCGGTAGGCAGCAGGATTTCCGATGGCCGCGTCACCGACCCGCCACCGGACGAATGGATATGGCCGCGTCCATCGCCGTGGCCGTGGCCGCGGGTGCCGCGCTGGCCGTGGCCGATCCCGCCGGTCGATCCCTCGCCGAACGAATGGTGGCGCCGCGGCGGCGACCTTGGCGGCATAGGTGGCGTCATTGGCCCGCAGGTCGATCCTTCGCCGGTCGATATGAGCAAGCTGGGCGAGGCGCAGATCGAAGCCTGGCGGGATGCGATCTCGCTTGAGCGCAAGCGCCTCGACGCCGTCGAGGGCCTGCTCGATGAGCGGCTGAAATCCCTGAAGGGCTGAGGCTTTCGCCGGCCCGCCCGGTGGCGGGCCGGCGACGTCTTTCCGCTTTGCCCGTAAACGCGAAACGGCAGCACGCTCGCGGCTGCGCTGCTCGCTGCAATGGAGATATCAATGTCAGATTCGCAAACAGCCGATCCGGACTCGGTCAGCGGCAGGGTTCTGCTGGTCGGCTTCCAGGATCAAGACAACCTTGGCCTGCGCTATCTCATGTCAGCGCTTCAATCCGCAGGCCACGAGGTTGGAATCGCGACGTTCGCTGCCGATCCCGATACCATCATTTCCAGGGTGAGGGCGTTTGCGCCCGACATCGTCGGGTTCTCCCTGATCTTCCAGTACATGACACTCGGCTTCGGCGACGTCATAGGCGCGCTGCGTAAAGCCGGTCTCGGCAAACCACACATTACGATTGGCGGGCACTATCCGAGCTTTGCCTACGACAAGGTGCTCGATGCCATTCCCGGCCTCGATTCGATCATACGTTTCGAGGGTGAACAGACCCTGTGCGAACTGGCGGACCGGATCGTGAACAGGGCGAACTGGCGCGATATCGTTGGACTGGCCTATCGTCTCGACGATGGCAAGGCGGTCTCAAATCAACTTCGCGATCCCGTCGCGGATCTTGACACTCTTGCCTGGCCGGACCGGCGGGATATCGACTATGAAAGCGCGGAAATGGCAACCGGATCGATCCTGGCAAGCCGTGGATGTCCGTGGGATTGCAGTTTCTGCTCGATCCGCCCGTTCTATGAGGCGCAAGGCGGAAAACTACGGCGACTGCGGCAACCATCGAACGTGGTTGACGAAATGGAGACGCTGTACGTCGAACGCGGCGTGTCGGTGTTCCTGTTTCAGGACGATGACTTCCTGGCGACCGGTCGGCGCGCGCGCATCTGGGCAAGCGAGATTGCCGACGAGTTGATCGAGCGCGGTCTCAACAGGAAAATCGCATTCAAGATCTCGTGCCGCTCGGACGAGGTGCGTGAAGACATCATGCTGAAGCTGAAGTCCGGCGGATTGACCCATGTCTATCTCGGTGTGGAATCAGGCGACAAGACCAGCCTGAAGAACATGAACAAGATGCTCGAGCCGGAACGACACCTGCAGGCCGGCCGCGTCCTGCGGTCCTGTGGTCTGTCATTCGATTTCGGCTTCATGCTGATGGAGCCCTACTCGACATTTGCGACCGTCAGGAACAACATCGCTTTCCTGCGCGAATTCGTCGGAGATGGCTGGACGGTTGCCACATTCTGCCGGATGCTGCCCTATGGCGGCACGCCCGTGCGCGACCGGCTGATCAAGGAGAATAGGCTGAAGGGTAGCGAATATGAACCCGACTATGACTTCCTCGACGAGCGGCTGAACGCATTCTACGCATGGGTTCTGATGACGTTCCACCACCGGAACTTCACCTCCGAAGGACTATGCCAGCTGTTGCGAACCCTGGCCTTCCAGGCGCATCTCGAACATCCCGGAGCCAGGACATTCTCACCCGAGCAGCGGTCCTACGTTCGCTTTCTGGTCAAACGCAGCAACGAGGCGGCATGTTACGTCCTCGAAAGGGCCCTTGATTGCCTCGAAGCCTCAGACCCTGGCGGCACCGACAACGAATACCTGGCCATGCTGACCAGCATCAGCAAACGCGAGGAAACGGCGATCCTTCGCTGTGTCGAAGCAATGGTCGATGAAGTTTACGGCCCAAGCGAAGCAGTCGATGCCGGATTCGATCGGTCCTGGACATTCAACAACGGCGATCGCGAAGCGCTTGGGGTTGGCGCGGCCTGAGTGGCAGGGTCAAGTTGCCTTGACCTGGCTGCTACAGCGCTTGCACAGCAAGACCAATGCCTGCGGCAATCGCGCCCAGTGCCGCAGCGACTATGAGTGCGATGGTGAACTTGAACAAAACAGGGCGATGAGCCTGATTGATCACATTGGCATGCAGCCGGATTGTGCCGGCCTGGATAGACTCGCACGCAATCAACAGGACACAGCATCCAAGCGCAACCGCGCTCAAGCCACCCCAACCCTTTTGCCACTGTTCTGTCCCACCTGCCGCGCCGATCAGACCGAAGCCAACGAACAGAACGCCGAAAAGAACGAGCCAAGTCCTCACGCCTGAGCGCGCTCCTGGGCATCGACGACCGCCAGGGCCACCATGTTGACCACGCCGCGCGAGGTTGTGGCCGGGGTCAGGATGTGGGCCGGTTTGGCGGCGCCAAGCAGCATCGGGCCGACCGGGATCGAGGTGGTCAGCTCCTTGACCAACTGCATCGAGATATTGGCGGCATCTAGGGTGGGGAAGATCAGGACATTGGCCTGACCCTTCAGGAGCGACAGCGGGAACACGCGCTCGCGCAGACCCGGATTGAGGGCCATCGAGCCGTTCATCTCGCCTTCGACCTCAAGGTCCGGCCAATCGCGGTGCAGAATGGCAAGCGCCTCGCGCAGCAGCGCGGCCGTGGTGCCCGGCTGCGAACCGAAGCTGGAATGCGACAGCAGTGCCAGCTTGGGCGTGATGCCGAAGCGCGTGACATGCATGGCCGTGTGCTTGGCCATCTCAGCCACTTCCTCGGCGTTGGGATGCGACGTGACGTAGGTGTCGGCAAAGAAGAAGGCGCCGGCATCGCTGATCAGCAGGCTGACGGTGGAGAAATCGCGCATGTCTTCACGCAGTCCGATCACATCGCGGATGTGACCCAGATTGCGCTTGAAGCGGCCGGCAAGGCCGCAAATCAATGCATCGGCATCGCCGCGTTCCACCGCCAGGGCGGCAATAACCGTCGGCACCGAGCGCACCACCGACAGGGCGTTGTCATAGGTCACGCCGCGCCGCCAGGTGCGTTCCAGATAGGTGTCGACGTAGTCGCGGTAGCGGCTGTCGCTTTGCGGGTTGATGATCTCGAAATCCTTGTCGGGCACAATGTTCAGACCGAAACGCTCGATGCGCTTGGCGATCACCTCCGGCCGGCCGATGAGGATCGGAACAGCAAGCCCGTCGGTCAGCGCCACCTGGGCGGCGCGCAGGGCCCGCTCGTCCTCGCCCTCGGCGAAGATCACCCGTTTGGGATTGCTCTGGGCCGCCTCGATCACCGGCTTCATGATGAAACCGGAGCGGAACACGAACTGGTTGAGCTGTTCCTCGTAGGCCTCCATATCGCGGATCGGCTTGGTGGCGACACCGGATGCCATGGCTGCTTGGGCCACTGCCGGGGCGATGCGCAGGATCAGGCGCTGGTCGAACGGCGTCGGGATCAGGTTGTCGGCGCCGAAGGTGCCGAGTTCGCCGCCATAGGCCTTGCTGGCAACATCGGAGGTCGCGTC
>JAHEJE010000208.1 GCA_024639035.1 Alphaproteobacteria bacterium | reverse complement strand
CGTGCGGTATCAGCCATGCCCCTGCTCCGATTTGCTGACACTTCGCACGTAGAACAACAACGCTGCCATGACGATGACCAACAGGGTCAGCGATAGCGCTGCGCCCAGGGGCCAGTTGCGCCCCTGCCCGAACTGCAGTGCGATCAGGTTGCCGAGCATCATGTTCTTGCCGCCACCGAGGATGCGTGGCGTTACGTAAGCGCCCAATGACGGGATGAACACCAGGATCGAGCCGGCGACGATTCCCGGTTTGACGAGCGGCAGAATGATCCGCCGCAACACCTGCAACCGCGTTGCATAGAGGTCGTAACCCGCTTCAACGAGCCGGAAGTCAAACTTCTCCATTGACGCGTAGATCGGCAACACCATCAACGGCAGGTAGACATACGTCATGCCCACCATGATTGCGAAGTCGGTGAACAGGATCTGGATCGGCTCATCAATCAACCTCATCCCAAGGAGTGCATTGTTGATAAGGCCCTGATTGCGGATCACTTCCATGATAGCAAAGGTCCGGATCAGCAAGTTGGTCCAGAACGGGATGGTGATCAGGAACAGCCACAAATTGCGATTCTCGACTGGCCGGGTTGCGATGAAGTAGGCGGTCGGGAAACCGAGCACCAGCGCAGTCGCTGTTGTCAGAATTGAAAGCTTTACCGACCGCCAGAAAATCTGCAGGTGCGCATCGGCGATCGAGAGCGTGTCATCGAAGATATCACGCTGCATGAACACATTGGCCCATCCATCGCTTGAGAAGGCCCAGGCAACCCCGCCGTAGTTGCCGGCCTTCAGGAACGAATAAACCAGCATGATCAACAGCGGACCAGACGCGGCAAAGAAAAGTACGATCAATGCCGGTGTCGTCAGCAGCAGGTTCTTGCGTACACCGGCCCTGCGGGCGGCTTCGGCCTGCACTCCCGGCGCATCGGTCTTCGCGGCGGCACCAGTCGTTGAGGCTTGAGGAATGCCCGCCATCAGTCCCTCAACACCTGGACGGCATTTTCACTCACCGCGATGCCCAGTTCGTCGCCGACCTGGTAGCTATCTTCTAGGTCTCGGCGGTTCTGAGCCCTGACAACAAATGGCGTCTCATCGGCAAGTTGAAGGTGATACTGGGTGTCGGTTCCGATGTAGACGATGTTCTTTAGCTTGCCCGTCAGCACGGCCTTCGACTTGACCTTGGTCAGTTGCACATGTTCAGGCCGGACCACCACCGTGGCCGGACCTTTTGCAACACTGCCGTCAGGAACCGTCACAATGAGGGTCTTTCCGGACCGTAGCGTAATGCGCGCCGAGGATTTGGAAACGTTGGTCACATCAACGCTGAGGAAATTCGAGTCGCCGATAAAGTCGGCGACAAAGCGCTCAGCCGGGCGGTTGTAAATCTCGCGCGGCGGTCCGACCTGCAAGATCTTGCCCTGGTTCATGACGGCGATCCGATCGGACATCGTCAGGGCTTCTTCCTGATCATGGGTCACGAAGACAAAGGTAATGCCGGTTTCATGCTGCAGGCGTTTCAATTCGATCTGCATTTCCTTGCGCAGCTTGTAGTCAAGCGCCGAGAGCGGTTCGTCGAGTAGCAGCACCCGGGGATGCGGAGCGAGCGCCCGAGCAAGCGCCACGCGCTGCTGCTGGCCGCCGGATATCTCGCTGATCCGCCGGTCGCGCAGCGCTTCCATCTGCACCAGTTGCAGCATCCGCCCCACGGTCTCGTCGATCTCCGCTTGCGGCTGGCCAAGCATTTCAAGCCCGAACGATATGTTGCCGGCGACCGTCATGTGCGGGAACAGCGCATAACTCTGGAAAACCGTGTTCACCGGCCGCGAATAAGGCGGCAGCAATGAGATGTCGCTGCCTTCGAGCAGGATCGTCCCGGATGTCGGTGTATCGAAACCGGCGATCAGCCGCAGCAATGTCGTCTTGCCACAGCCCGATGGCCCGAGCAGCGTAAAGAATTCATTCTGATGGATGGATACCGACACATCGTCGAGCGCAGCGACCCGGGTTTCGCCGCTGCCGAATATCCGGCTGACATTGTGCGCTTCAATAGCCGAGACGTCACCGCCTAAAGCCATCCCCCGACTCCCTTCAACGCAACGAATTCATAGAACTGAGAGCAAAAGACTAGCGGCTTCGATTGACCGTGCCAAGACGCAAACATCTTCCGCTGGGTAAGGGTTGAGCTAAGTCAATGTGCGCGGCCCGTAGTTGGGTCAAACTCGCTGATCAGCAGTTTATTTAAGCGACCGGCGGCCCTAGGCCGACCAATCTGGGGTAGCCATCATGTTTCAGGTCCGTATTCATGGCAGGGGCGGTCAAGGTGTGGTCACCGCGGCAGAACTGTTGTCGATCGCGGCGTTTCTGGAGGGCAAACATGCGCAAGCCTTTCCCAGTTTCGGCTCGGAGCGCATGGGTGCGCCGGTGGTATCGTTCTGTCGCCTGGACGACAAGGAGATCCGCCTTCGCGAGCCGGTCACGGCGCCCAACGCGGTGATCATCCAGGACCCGACGCTGCTGCAGTCGGTGGATGTGTTCCAGGGTTTGAACTGCGACGGATTCATCCTGATCAATTCGACCCGCACCTTCGAGGAACTGGGCATCGCCGATTTTGTCGCCGAGTTCCCGGCCCATCACGTCTGCGACGTCGGGGCTTCGGAGCTGGCCATGAAGCATGTCGGGCGACCGGTGCCGAACGCTGCGCTGCTGGCCGGGTTCGCCGCAATATCAGGGCAGCTGCACATGGCTTCGGTCGAGGACGCCATCCGCCAGAAGTTCCCCGGCGCCGTCGGCGAAGCCAATGTGGCCGCCGCGCGCGCGGCCTATGAGATTGCCGCTGCCGCGTGAGCGCCCGGCACGGTCTATGAAAGGACATTCGGTATGCTGAAACAGACGGAAGGATCCCAGGCGGTTGCTGAGGCCATAGCCTTGTGCCGGCCGGAAGTCGTCTGTGCCTACCCGATCACGCCGCAGACCCATATCGTCGAAGGGGTCGGTGCGCTGGTCAAGGCGGGCAAGGTCGAGAACTGCGAGTTTATCAATGTCGAGTCCGAATTTGCCGCACTCTCGGTGGCGATCGGTGCATCGGCCGCCGGCGCCAGGGCCTATACGGCAACCGCCAGCCAGGGTCTGCTGTTCATGGGCGAAGCGGTCTACAACGCCGCCGGCCTCGGCCTTCCCATTGTCATGACCATCGGTAACCGCGCCATCGGGGCGCCGATCAATATCTGGAACGATCACACGGACAGCATGTCGATGAAGGACTCGGGCTGGATCCAGCTGTTCGCCGAAACAAATCAGGAAGCGGTCGACCTGCACATCCAGGCCTTCCGGCTGGCCGAGGAACTGAGCTGCCCGGTGATGGTCTGCATGGACGGCTTCATCCTGACCCATGCCTACGAGCGCATCGACGTGCCGAGCCAGGAAGAGGTTGACGCCTTCCTGCCACCGTACGACCCGATCCAGGTGCTGGATCCGGCCGAGCCCTATTCGATCGGCGCCATGGTCGGCCCGGAGGCCTTTACCGAGGTGCGCTACCTGGCACACGAAAAGCAGTTGCAGGCGCTGCGCCGGATCCCCGAGATCGGCGCCGTCTTCAAGGACGTCTTCGGGCGCCAGTCTGGCGGGCTCATCCACAGCTATCGGACCGAGGGTGCAGAGACGATTGCGGTGGCTCTCGGCTCGGTCAACGGTACCATCAAGGAAGTCATCGACGGCATGCGCGAGGACGGTGCGGCCGTCGGGTCGGTGAGCATCTGCTCGTTCCGTCCGTTCCCGAGCGCCGAGCTGAGAGCGGCACTCGCCGGGGCGAAACACGTGGTCGTCATCGAAAAGAGCCTCGCGCCGGGGCTTGGTGGCATCGTCGCCTCCAACATTCGATTGGCGCTCCGGGAAACCACCGTTCCGGTCTACACCGTGATTGCCGGCCTCGGCGGCCGCCCGATCACCATGAGCTCCCTTCGCGAGGTGCTGGAGGCAGCCGGAAACGGACGCCTTCCCGAAGTGCAGTTCCTCGACCTCGATCACGGGGCCGTCGAGCACGAAATCCTGCGGGCAAAGCAGACGCGGCGCGCCGGGCCGACGGCAGAAAACATTCTCAGAAACCTCGGCCAGTCGGCCGTCGTGGGTAACGAATGACGGAGTTGTGGCCATGACAGACGAAACCGCATTGCAAAGGGTCAAGTTCTACCAGACCGGCACCCATACGGTCGGCAACCGGCTGATGAACGAAGCCAGGCGAAGCGTGCAGGCGTCAATGGACCGTTCCAATGCGATCACGTCGGGCCACCGGGCCTGCCAGGGTTGCGGTGAGGCGCTCGGTGCACGCTACGCGCTCGATGCCGCCCTGCGGGCGAGTGATGGGCAGCTGGTCGCGGTCAACGCAACCGGGTGCCTGGAGGTGTTCACGACGCCCTACCCCGAGACATCCTGGCAGATCCCGTGGCTGCACTCTCTGTTCGGCAATGCGCCGGCGGTGGCGACCGGCGTTGCCGCGGGCATGCGCCGCAAGGGCCGTGCCGATGTCAGGGTGGTGGCGCAGGGTGGCGACGGCGGCACCACGGACATCGGCTTTGGTTGCCTGTCGGGGATGTTCGAGCGCAACGACGACGTGCTCTACATCTGCTACGACAACGAGGCCTACATGAACACCGGTGTGCAGCGCTCCTCGGCGACGCCGCCGACGGCGCGCACCGCGACCACGCCGGCGGTCGGTGATGCGCCTGGCAACATCTTCGGCACCGGCAAGAACCTGCCGCTCATCGCGATGGCCCACAATATTCCCTATGTCGCCACCGCCAATGTC
Source organism: Alphaproteobacteria bacterium (assembly GCA_024639035.1). GTDB lineage: Bacteria > Pseudomonadota > Alphaproteobacteria > Rhizobiales > Aestuariivirgaceae > JAHEJE01. The sequence continues at coordinate 562 of JAHEJE010000208.1, read as the reverse complement.
GCCGATCTGCACGATCTAGAAGACAAGGTCACCACGGCGATGGCGATCCGCGGGTCGCGCTACATCCACATCATGGTGCCGTGCCCGCTGGGTTGGGGTTCGGCCTCGGATGCAACGATCCACCTTGCCCGCATGGCCGTCGAAAGCGGGCTCTTTCCGCTGTTTGAAGCCGAACACGGCCAGGTGACACGGTCGAAGAAGATCCGTCGCCGGGTGCCGGTGGAGGACTATCTCAGGCCGCAGCGCCGTTTCGCCCATCTGTTCAAGAAGGGCCATGAAGACACAGAGCGGATTGCCCGGCTGCAGCGCATGGCCGATGCCAACATCGAGCGTTTCAACCTGCTTGGCGAGAGGGAGGCACCGTGATGAAACAGCTGCCTTTTGCGATCACTCTCGATCCCGGATCGTCGCTCGCCAACCAGACTGGTTCGTGGCGGACGATGCGGCCGGAGTATGTCGACCGACTGCCGCCCTGCAATAATGCATGCCCGGCCGGAGAGAACATCCAGAAGTGGCTGTTCCATGCCGAGGAGGGCGACTACCACGCCGCCTGGCAGGTCCT
>JAHEJE010000207.1 GCA_024639035.1 Alphaproteobacteria bacterium | reverse complement strand
TGCCGCCGGCAACCTGTTGAGCACGCCGGCCGTGCCCGGCGCCATGACCGATGGCTTTGCCGTCAACGCCGGTGAACACCTGGCCGAGCGCCTGTTGCGGGCGCTCGAGGCCGGTGTTGCGGCGGGCGGCGAGGAAGGCCCGGTCCACTCCGCTGCCCTCATCGTGCACGACGAGCAACCTTTTGCGCTGGTCGATCTCAGATGCGACTGGGACGACGACGACCCGATCGTCAAGTTGCGCCGCCTGTGGACCGACTACCATCCGCAGATGCAGGCCTACCTCGACCGCGCCCTCAACCCCTCTGCCGCCCCAAGCTACGGCGTCGCCGGCGATCCTTAGGGTCGCCATGCAACAACTCACCCAGGCCTGATTTTGCAATTTGCGCCGATGGGCGCATAATGCCGTTTGAGGGGGCAATTCGTCCAGTCAATCAATTCTGGAGGCCGCCATGATTGTTTATCCCGATATCGAATTGCAGAACGGCCGTATGGTCAACCTCTGGCGCGGCCGCAAGGATGCGCCGATCGTCTACGATATCGACCCGCTGGAGGCTGTCCATCAGTGCGTCGAGAAGGGGGCCGAATGGCTGCATGTCGTCGACCTCGATGCCGTGTTCGGCGACGGCGACAACGCCGCGATCATCCGCGACATCATCGTCAAGGCCGGTGTGCCGGTGCAGGTTGCCGGTGCCATCCGCACCATCGAGGCGGTGCGTGCCTGGATCGATGCCGGCGCCGCCCGGGTGGTGATCGCCACCGCCGCGGTCAAGGATCCCGCATTCGTGCGCCAGGCCGCGTTTGCCTATCCCGATCAGGTGGTGATCTCCATCGACGGCCGTGGCGGCTTCGTGGTCGCCGAAGGCTGGACCGAGACCACCAGTTTCACCCCGATTGCGTTTGCCGTACAGTATGCCGACCTGCCGCTGGCGGCCTTCATCTTCACCGATATCGACGCCGATGACGATGCACCCGAGGCCAGCTTTTCCCAGACCGAGAAGCTCGCCGAGACGGTGCGCACCCCGGTCATCGCCAGTGGCGTGGTCAAGCAGCTCGATGACATCTCGACGCTCAACTACCTGCCCAATATCGCCGGCGCCATCACCGGCCGGGCGATCTTCGGCGGCACCTTCGACCTGGCCGATGCCATCGCCATCACCGCCGAAATGCCGCAGCCGGTGGCGCCGATGGCTTAAGTTTTTCCGCTCGCGCCTCCGCGCGACCGTCCGTTCACGGGCTGGCGCATTGCTGATCGCAATGCTTGCCCTGCCACGGAGGGAGGCGTGCACCTGAGGTGTTTTGCCGGGGCGGAGATTAGGCTGGCGCTCCGGTCCGGCTGAACCGCCATCAACCCCCACCCTAACCCTCCCCCTTTCTAGGGGAGGGGACTGGAGTACGCTGCGCCGCTTCAGCAAGTTTACCTCCCCCCCTGCGTGGCAGGGCAAGCAAAGCGACTTCGCTTTGCGCCAGCCCGCGAACGCACGCTCCGGCGGAGGCCGGAGCGGAAAACAATCCAACAACAGGAGCGAAGCGACGTGAGCGGACGGCCCGGCGGAGGCCGGGGCGGAAGGCAAAGACTCCTGGGCCGGAGCGGAAAACAAAAAAACACCCCAACAACCGGACATGGCTTTGCCGCCAACTCGGTTTGAGGCGGCTGAACGAAAGTCAGGAGGGACGGAATGCTCATGAGGTTGCATGGCAACGTCGCCGGATGGGAAACGGAAGTAGGCTACGGGTGCAACCCGCATGAAGCATTCCGCCACGGTCTTTAAGGGGGCGAACCCCGCTACGGCAGATGGCCGATCTTGCCGCCAATTCCATTGGCCGGTGCCGCAAAAAGCAGACGGGCGCCGGCCGCCGAAACCGGCGGACGTGCCGGTCGGCGCTTGATGTTTCCACCAAGGGTCGGACATGTGTCGCCGGAACCCTGCGCAAAGCTCAACGGCGCGACAACGGCTGAAAGGTCTTCTGCAAACCCGTTTACCATCATCGTCACCTCTCTGCGTCTGGGGCCGCACCTGTCTCCGTAGGTCAGGCAGGCCCGTTGGACTCCGGAACCGTTCCCGCCACCACCCGTGTCAGTTGAGAGTGCACGTCTCCTGCTGCATGAACAGGGTGACGGGTTGGATTGTTTGTACCTTATTTGTTCTAATTTGTCAAGCAAAATATGAAAATTATCTCTATTCAGGATCGCGGGGGGATTGATAGTGGGGCAACATACTGGTCGTCACCCAAATGACGAGGCACTCCTGCCCCGTTCCTCTTCGATTGTCATTGCCCGGCGCGACCGGGCAATCCAGTAATCTTCGGCAGGTGTCGTCTTTCATTCTGGAGCCAGTGGATACTGGATCACCCGATCAAGTCGGGTGATGACGATGTTCTGGGTACAATGCCCGATCTGCGGCGCGGGCCGTTGGCGTTGCGTTTGTTTGTTTTCGCAGGGCCAGTTCGCCCTTTCCCGGTCTCACGGTTCAAAGAGGCTTGATTCCAGACCGCGATCCGGCCAGATAGGGCTTAAGGCGTCGGGTGGATTGGTGCAGGTCGGCTATGGCTAGTGAAAGAATAGGCGCGGTGATCGCATCGCCGCTGTTTGAGCGCTGGATTTTGATTTTGATCGCCATCAACGCGGTCACCCTTGGCCTTGAGACATCACCGGCCATCATGGAGCGGTTCGGTGGTTTTCTGAAGGTGATCGACAGGGCGGTGCTGGGCATATTCGTGCTTGAGATCGCCGCCCGGCTGTATGCCGATTTCAGGGGATTTTGGCGCGATCCGTGGCGGATCTTCGACTTCGTGGTCGTGGCCATCGCGCTGGTGCCGGCCACCGGTGCGCTGTCAGTGCTGCGCGCGTTCCGCATCTTGCGGGTGCTGCGCCTCGTCTCGACGGTGCAGTCGATGCGCCGGGTTGTCACCGGTCTGCTCAACGCTTTGCCCGGTATGGGGTCGATCGTTCTGCTGCTGTTTCTGGTCTTCTACGTCTTTGCGGTGATTTCGACCAAGCTGTTCGCCGAGGCGTTTCCCGAGTGGTTCGGATCGCTGCCGGCGTCCGCCTATACGCTGTTCCAGGTCATGACTTTGGAAAGCTGGTCGATGGGCATCGTGCGCCCGGTGATGGAACAGTATCCTTATGCCTGGGCGCTGTTCGTACCGTTCATCATCGTCACTGCTTTCACCGTGCTGAACTTGTTTATCGGTGTCATCGTCGATGCCATGCAGTCCGAACATGAGGCCGAGGCCCGCGCCGAGCGCGACCAAATGATCAGCGAAACCGAACAGATCCTGGTCGAGGTCAAGGCTTTGCGCGAGGAAGTGCGGGCGCTAAAGCATTAAAACACTGTCGTTCCGTGCCGTCGCGGGCTGCCGATGACTGTAACGGCGGCAGGTGACATCAATCACTCACCCTGCGCAGCAACTCCGCCAACATCGCCTCGCAGCGCGTGAGCTGGCTTTCGGCGATGTATTCGTCGGGCTTGTGGGCGACCGCGATCGAGCCGGGGCCGCAGACGACGGTGGGGATGCCGAGGCGGGCGTTGAACAGGCCGCCCTCGGTGCCGAACGAGATCTTGGTGGTCGCGTTGCTGCCGGTGAGCGACTTGACGAACGAGACGACCTCGGCGTCCGGCGCTGTGTCGAGCGCCGGGTAGGCGGTGCCGGGGGCAAAGTGGATCGCCGCGCCGGGGAAAACCTCACGGGCTTTGGTGGCGATGGCCTCAGCGGCAGCGCCGATGCGCGCCAGGAGAGCGGCCGGATCGTCGTCGGCGATGTTGCGGATCTCGAATTCGAAGGTCGCCAGGTTGGGCACGATGTTGAGCGCCTCGCCACCGGCGATCTTGCCGACATGCAGGGTGGTGTAGGGCACGTCGTAATCGCCGTCGCGGTTGCCGGTCTCGGCGATCTCGGTCTGCAGGGCGCGGATGTCGTTGATCAGGTCGATGGCCAAATGGATGGCGTTGACGCCGTTGGGCGCAAACGACGAATGGGCCTCGAGCCCGGTGCACGATACCCTGGCGCCATCCTTGCCCTTGTGGGCCACCGCGATCTGCATCGAGGTTGGTTCGCCGATGATGCAGAATCGCGGGCGCGGCGACACGCCTTCGAGCAGGTCGATCAGCCGGCGCACGCCGATGCAGCCGATTTCCTCATCGTAGGAAAAGGCGAAGTGCAAAGGAGCGGTGAGGCGGGCGGCGTCGATGTCATGGGCCAGTGACAGGCAGGCGGCGATGAAGCCTTTCATGTCGACGCTGCCGCGGCCATAGAGTTTGCCGTCCGCCCGGCGCATGACGAACGGATCGCTCGACCAGTCCTGGCCTTCGACCGGAACGACGTCGGTGTGACCGGACAGCACGATGCCGGGCACGTCCTCGGGTCCGATCGAGGCATACAGGTTGGCCTTGCGGCCATCCTCGCTCGGTGCCAGCAGGCAGCGGAACCCGAGCGGCTCCAGTTCACCGCGCACATAGCCGATGAGGTCGAGGTTGCTGTCGCGGCTTACGGTTGGAAAGGCGATCAGGCGGTCGAGATAGTCTATGGTGCGCGACATGAGGCTGTGTTTGACTTTCGGCGTGTGAGGTGATGACCCTATAGCCGTTGTCGCCGAGATGATAAAGGACCCGCTGAGCCATGCGTTCTTCAAATATTGTTCTTCTTGGAACGCAAGTCTTGCGGCAGAATGGCTAGGGTCAGGACTCATTAATTAGCATCATTCTGTTTGCCAAGGAGGGCCCGCCTGCAGGCAAACAATGCTCGATAAGGCAAATAGCCTTGTCTTGCGCTTGTTTTCCAGCATTCGAACCCTCCTTAACAAACAGAATGATGCTAATTAATGAGTCCTGACCCTAAAAAGGGAGGACCATATGGGTCGATTGACCACGCATGTGCTGGATACCGCCGCCGGCGCGCCGGCGCACGGTCTGCGCATCGAGCTGTGGCGCCTGGCCGGACACGACGAGCACCTGAAGACCGAGGTCACCAACGACGACGGCCGCGTCGACGGCGCGCTGCTGGAGGGCGGAGATTTCACCGTGGGCACCTATGAACTGCGGTTCCATGCCGGTGACTACCTGCGGGCGAACGGTACGGCCCTGGCGGACCCGGCGTTTCTCGACGTGATCCCGATCCGCTTTGGCATTGCCGATGCGGGCGCCCACTATCATGTGCCGCTGCTGCTCAGCCCCTACGGCTATTCGACCTACCGGGGCAGCTGATGGCCACCCGCGGCCGCATACGGTTTCGCTACCGTGGTGAGGTGACCGAGGTTGCCGACCTCGGCCCGATGGACACGCTGCTCGACTGGCTGCGCGTGTCCCGCCGCCGCACCGGCACCAAGGAAGGCTGCAACGAGGGCGATTGCGGCGCCTGCACGGTGGCGCTC
>JAHEJE010000014.1:18084-19682 GCA_024639035.1 Alphaproteobacteria bacterium | reverse complement strand
AAACAGAATGGCGTTAATTAATGAGTCCTGATCCTAGATCAGTCCATTTGCGTGCCGCCGGGTTTTATAGCAGATTGCGCTGCTATTGAAGTGATTTGCAAATGCGGGGGAGTACACAGATGTCGGAAGAAACGCTTTTTGTCGGTGGCAGCGGCAAGGATGAGGTCCTCTACCTGTCACGCGCCAACCGGCACGGGCTGGTGACCGGGGCGACCGGTACCGGCAAGACCGTCACCTTGCAGATCCTCACGGAAGGATTTTCCGCAGCCGGCGTGCCGGTGTTCGCCGCCGATGTCAAAGGCGATTTGTCAGGCATGGGCAAAGCCGGGGAAGCAAAGGATTTCCTGCTCAAGCGGGCCGGCAAGATCGGTTTTGACGACTACGGATTTGACGCCTTTCCTGTGATCTTCTGGGATCTGTTCGGCAAGCAAGGCCATCCGATCCGGACCACGATTTCCGAAATGGGCCCGCTGCTGTTGTCGCGCCTGATGGGTTTGACCGAGGCGCAGGAAGGTGCGCTGAACATCGCGTTTCGCATTGCCGATGAAGAGGGTCTGTTGGTGCTCGATCTAAAGGATTTGCGAGCATTGCTGTCGAATCTGGCGGAGCGAGGCAGCCGCATTTCGACCGACTACGGGAACGTCGACCGGCGGACGATCGGCGCAATCCAGCGCCGGCTGATCGTTTTGGAAGAACAGGGTGGGGAGAATTTCTTCGGCGAGCCGGCGCTAGATATCCGCGATCTCATGCGCACGACCCGTGACGGCATGGGCATGATCAACATCCTGGCCGCCGACGACCTTATGCAGTCGCCACAGCTGTATGCGACGTTTCTGCTGTGGCTGCTCTCGGAACTGTTCGAGGAGTTGCCGGAGGTCGGGGATCCCGACAAGCCGATCATGGTGTTCTTCTTCGATGAAGCCCATCTGCTGTTCGACGATGCGCCCGATGCCCTGCTGGACAAGGTGGAACAGGTGGTGCGCTTGATCCGCTCGAAAGGGATCGGGGTCTATTTCGTTACCCAGAACCCGCTCGATGTTCCCGATGCGGTTCTGGCCCAACTCGGCAACCGCATTCAGCACGCGCTGCGCGCCTTCACGCCGCGCGACCAGAAAGCGGTTAGGGCTGCGGCGCAAACGTTTCGCCAGAACCCTGCTTTCGACACCGAGGCTGCGATCACCGAACTTGGCGTCGGCGAGGCGCTGGTGTCGGTGCTCGATCCCAAGGGCGTGCCGACCATGGTCGAGCGCACGCTCATTCGTCCGCCGTCGAGCCAGATGGGTCCGCTGAGTAGCACGGAGCGGGCCGGGCTGATCAAGGGTTCGCCGGTGTATGGTCTCTACGACGAATCCGTGGATCGGGAGTCGGCCTACGAGCTGTTGGAAAAGAAGGCTGCCGAACGCGCTAAGGCCGAGGCGAAAGCCGAGCAAGCCAAGGAACGTGAAAAGGCGGAAAAGGCCAAGAGCAAGTCTTCAAGATCGTCCTACCAGCGCGAGTCTGCGACCGAACGGCTGATCAAGAACATGGCATCCAGCGTCGGCCGGCAAATCGGCAATGCATTGGTACGCGGGTTGCTTGGATCGCTATTGCGCCGGTAG
>JAHEJE010000014.1:0-17984 GCA_024639035.1 Alphaproteobacteria bacterium | reverse complement strand
TCGTCCTACCAGCGCGAGTCTGCGACCGAACGGCTGATCAAGAACATGGCATCCAGCGTCGGCCGGCAAATCGGCAATGCATTGGTACGCGGGTTGCTTGGATCGCTATTGCGCCGGTAGACTAGGGTCCTGACCCTAGAGAATTTCATCCTCATCGAACAGCTTGGCGGCTTCCAGTTCGCCGGTGATCTTGTCGAGGCGGCGTTCGGCGGCACCGGGCGCATCAATACCGGCAATGTGAAACAGTGCGTCGCCACGGTTGACGGCCGGCAGGTTGGTACGCCCGATGATGACACCCCCGTAGTGCGCCTGGAGTTCGGTCTCGGCCTCGCCGAATGGATCGGAAATGATGCCGATCACATCGCCGACGGCGACGAAATCACCGGATGTGCGAAACGCGCGCAGGATACCGCCCTTGGGCGCACGTAACCAATGGCTCTCGTGGCTGTGCACCGGTTTTGTCTTTGCCGGCTTGATGGATGCCGTGTTCAGCATGCCGAGGTGTTTCATGACCCGCAGAGTGCCGAACACGCCGGCGCGGATGGCCAATTCATCAAAACGCAGGGCTTCGCCTGCTTCGAACAACAGCACATCAACGTCATGACTGAGCGCGGTCGTGCGAAGGGAGCCTTCGCGCAGCGACGATGTGATTATCACGGGTGGCGCAAAGGCATTAGCCAAATCGCCCAAGCTGGGGCGGCCGGGGGAAATCCGGATCTGCGGCAGATTGGTGCGATGCAATGCAGCGGTGTGAAGGTCGATGCCGACCGAAGAGCGTTGCACGACTTCGCGCATGAAAATGTCGGCCAGAAGACTGGCGAGCGAGCCTTGATCCGAGCCGGGAAATGACCGGTTCAAGTCGCGGCGGTCCGGCAAATAGCGCGAATGGCTGATAAAGCCGTAGGCATTGACGATCGGCACGGCCAGAAGAGTTCCGGTCAACCTGCGCAGAGCGGGATGTCTGAGAATGCGGCGGATGATTTCAACGCCGAGCACCTCATCGCCGTGGATCGCCGCGGAGATGAACATGACAGGGCCGTCTCTGCGGCCGTGTACGACCTGAACCGGCAGCGAAACCGGAATGTGGTTGGAGAGTACAGAGACCGGCAAATCGACGGTCCGGCGGCTGCCCGGCGCCGTAATGGTGTCGCCTAGCTCGAAACCCTGACGTTTTGCGCGTCTCGCTGGCATCAGCCCTTGCCGCGGGTTCGGGTTCTGCCCGGCTTCTGGTTTTTTTCCATGAATTCGATGATCTTTCCGGCAACGTCCATGTTGGTTGCAGCTTCGATGCCTTCGATCCCCGGTGAGGAGTTCACCTCCATAACCACCGCGCCGTGGTTGGCGCGCAGCATATCGACACCGGCAACATTCAATCCCATCGACCTTGCCGCGCGGATGGCCGTGGAACGTTCTTCCGGCGTGATCCTGATCGACCGGGCACTACCGCCACGATGCAAATTGGAGCGAAAGTCACCCTCTGCGCCGGTGCGCTTCATGGCGGCAATGACCTTGCCGCCGATGACAAACGCGCGAATATCGGTGCCGCCTGCCTCCTTGATGAACTCCTGCACGAGGATGTTGATGTTGGCGCCGCGAAACGCCTCGATAACCGACTTTGCCGAGTTGTGGGTTTCGCCGAGCACGACGCCGATGCCCTGGGTGCCCTCAAGCAGTTTGATGACCACCGGGGCTCCGCCGGCAATCTTGATCACATCGTCGCTCTGTTTCGAATCATGAGCGAAGGCTGTCACCGGCAGGCCAATGCCATCCCGGGCCAGCAACTGCATCGAGCGCAACTTATCACGCGACCGGCCGATGGCGACGCTCTCGTTGACCGGCCAGACACCCATCATCTCGAATTGCCGCAACACGGCCAGGCCATAAAACGTGCGCGATGCAGCGATGCGCGGGATCACTGCATCGAAGCCAAGCAACCGTTCACCGTTGAAGCGCAGTTCGGGGCGATGCGACGTGATGTTCATGTAACATTTGAGGTAGTCGACAGGCACGATCTCGTGGCCCCGTTCCTCGGCAGATTCGATCAACCGGCGGTGCGAATACAGATTGGCGTTCCGCGTCATCAAGGCGATTTTCATGAAGCTTCCCCAGATGTCGTTCGTTGCTGCTGCAACTTTTGGTGTGACTTGGTGATTTGGTGTGACTTGGTGATAATGTAGGTCTTGCTCGGATGTACCAGGAACCTGCGCTTTATGGTCGCCCGGCCAAGCAGCATCGGTACGCCCATATCGGATCGATCAGTCAAGGTGATTTCGGTCTGCCACTTCTCTCCCCCCAACACGATAGTGCTTTTCACGACAATGCGTTCCTCGACAACCCCTCCGGTGTTCTTGACCTTCCGGTTCGCATATACCGGCAGATCGCATTTGCGCGCATGCGCTTTGGTGTTGTCTATGAAAGCATCGAATCGCACGCGCTGTCCATCATCGCCTTGATAGAGTTTGATGTTTGCGGCATGGAGTGCAGCCGAGCGGGCGCCGGTGTCGAGCTTGGCCACCAACGGTCCGATGCCCAGTTCGGGCAATATGATGCTCTCGCGCCAGCCGGCGACGAGCGGTTCGCGGCGTTTGCGCGGCTTTCTCTTGCGCAACGATTTGGGCCTAATCATCCAACAGCACCGTTTGGGTGATCTCTATGTCGAAGCCCGACAGACCGACATAATGGCGCGAAGATGCTGCCAAAAGCCTGAGCGAACGAATGCCGAGATCGCGCAGGATTTGTGCCCCGAGGCCGACATCGCGCCAGGTCTGTTCGCGCGCCAGAGCGCTGCTGGAAAGTTCCTCGTCATCATCTTCGTGTAATCGCGAAGCCGGGACGCCGGCGGTGCCTTCGCGCAGGTAGACCAATACGCCCCGGCCCTCGCGCTTGAATATGTCATAGACTTTCGACAGGGTCTCACGGCCGCCGAACACATCATCGACAAGATCTTCGCGGTGAAGTCGAACCGGAATGTCGCGGCCACTGGAGATATCGCCATAGACGACCGCAAGGTGTTGCACCGGGTCGAAAGGGGTGACGTAGGCATGGCCGGTGGCACTCCCAGCCGGGGTGTCGACATTGAATGCATTGCGGCGCTCTACAAGCCGTTCGCGCGATTGGCGATAGGCGATGAGATCGGCGACCGAAATGATCTTGAAATCGTTCTCGCGGGCGAATTGCAAAACCTGGTCGCCGCGCTTGACCGAACCGTCGTCGTTGACCAGTTCGCAAATAACTCCCACCGGCGCTTCGCCGGCGAGGCGAGCCAGATCGACGGCAGCTTCGGTATGACCGGAGCGCATCAGCACGCCGCCGCGCTTGGCAATCAACGGAAAAACATGGCCGGGGCGGACGAAATCAGCGGCTTGGACGTTGTCATTGGCCAGGGCATGAACGGTGGCACAGCGTTCCGTCGCTGAAATTCCGGTGGTCAGGCCCTCCTTGTAGTCGATGGTCACAGTAAAGGCAGTGCCGAGCGGCGCGTCGTTTGAGGCAACCATCGGATCGAGCTTCAAGCGCCGGGCGATACCCTGGGTCATCGGCGCACAGACGATTCCGCAACAATGGCGGATCATGAAGGCCATCTGCTCCGGGGTAATCTTGCTGGCGGCAGCAATCAGATCGCCTTCGTTTTCCCTATCGTCGTCGTCGACGACAATTACCATTTGCCCATCACGGATCGCCGTGATCGCCGATTCAACGCTGTCGAGACCGTTATTTGAGCCCATTGGCAAACCGTTCGCGCTGCCGGTCAAGTCTTTGGCGCGCACCTTTCCCTTGGTTATCTTTTCAATCTTGATCGCCAGATCCAATGATGGCGGCGCGCCCTTGATCAGTTGCGACACCCGCCCCTGGGTGATTCCGAGGTTGCGCGCCAGGTGAGCCTGGGTCATCGCATTATTAGTCAACCATTCCGACAATCTCATGGCTTGGTATTAGCACCGCTAATGAGGCAAGAAAAGAGGCTCGGCGCTAGAACGGACAATCCGGATCGAATTCCGGTCTGCGTTTGTTTTTCAATGCATCGAGGCCTTCGCGCACTTCTGGGCCGGAAAAGCCCATGAATTCCATCGCCAGGGAGGCATCGAAGGCCGGGCCGGCCGAACGCAACCAGTTGTTGAGGGCGTATTTGGTCCACTTGATCGCCGCCGGTGCGCCGTTCGCCAGCTTTGCCGCCACATCGCGCGCCTTGTCGACGACTTCACCGTCCTCGGCAACCAGCGATACGAGACCGATGCGCTCGGCCTCCTCGCCGGTGACGGTCTCGCACAGCATCAAATAGTATTTCGCCTTGGCCATGCCGCACAGCAGCGGCCAGACGATGGCCGAGTGATCGCCGGCGGCGACGCCCAGCCGGGTGTGGCCATCGATTATACGTGCAGTGCGGCCGGCCACGGTGATGTCGGCGACCATGGCGGCGGCCAGACCTGCCCCGACCGCGGGGCCCTCAATGGCCGCAACAACGGGTTTTGAGCAATTGATGACGTTATAGACAAGCTCGCTGGCCTCGCGCCAGACACGCGAGCGCACCGCCCAATCGCTGGCCATCTGCTCGACAAGCTCAAGATCGCCGCCACCGGAGAACGCGCCACCTTCGCCACGCAGCAGCGCTACGCTGACATCCGGGTCACGGTCTATATCGCGCCAGACCTCGGCCAGTTCACGGTGGCCGTCCTGGTCCAGGGCATTGAGACGGCCGGGGTTGGACATCACGACCTCGAGCACCCTTGGGCCTGCCCAATCGAACTTCAATGCCGTATAGTTTTTCTGCCAGGCGCTCATCAATGATTCCTTGAACTTGTTTGTCTACCCAAATGCCAGGCGATGCTGCGGGGTGCGCAGCAGACCACAAAGGATCCGGGAGCCGAGATGTCAGCAAACCAGTTTTCACTGTTAAAGACCAGCCGCTTCCTGCCGCTTTTCGTCACACAGTTTTTCGGTGCGTTCAACGACAACGTGTTCCGGTTCTCGGTGTCGATCCTGATCACCTACAAGCTGGTGTCGCAGAGCGGGTCGGATGCAACGACGTTGCTGGCGATCGCTGCAGCTCTGTTCACCCTGCCGTTCTTCCTGTTTTCCGGTACCGCCGGGCAGCTTGCCGACAAATACGACAAGTCGCTGCTGGCGCGCCGCATCAAGCTGGCGGAAATCTGCGTCATGGTGTTGGCGGCGATCAGCCTGTGGCTCGAATCGCTGCCGATGATGATGGTTGTGCTGTTTCTCACCGGCGCCCAGTCGACGTTTTTCGGGCCTATCAAGTACGGCATTCTGCCACAGCATCTGCGCGAGGACGAGCTGGTCGGCGGCAACGCCATCATCGAGACAGGCACCTTTGTCGCCATCCTGCTGGGCACGTTGTTCGGTGGTCTGCTGATCACCAAGTCCGGTGGCGTCTTGACGATCACAGTTACGATGATTGCTCTGGCGACCGTTGGCTGGCTGTTTTCGCGCCGGATTCCCCTGGCCGTTGCGCCGGAGCCGGATATCGAAGTCGATCTCAATCCATTGATTGCCGCCAGGAAGGTGCTGGCCTACGGCACCGAGAGGCGCAATGTCTTCAATTCGATCCTCGGGGTATCCTGGTTCTGGTTTCTCGGCTTCATCTTCCTGACCCAGATTCCGGTGTTTGCAAAGGGCACTCTGCATGCCGGCGAAGCGGTGTCCAATCTGTTCATCGCCACCTTTACCGTCGGCATCGGTTTGGGCTCAATGCTGACCAACAGGTTGCTGCGCGGCGAGGTCTCAGCGAAGTACGTGCCCATCGCCGCCATCCTAACGACACTGGCGATCATTCACCTTTGGTGGACGGCGAGCGGGGCTGCACCGGTGGCGCCGGGAGGAAATCTTGCCAGCATGGCCGGCTTCCTGTCGACCAGCGTTGGCTGGTGGGTGTTGATCGACCTTGCCCTGATTGCCATGTTCGGCGGTTTTTTCGTGGTGCCGCTCTACGCCTACATGCAGGCCAACAGCGATCCCGATCATCGGGCCAGGGTGATTGCCGCCAACAACATTATCAACGCCGTGTTCATGACCGCCGCATCGGTCCTGACGGCGCTGGCAGCTGCGGCGGAACTGACGGTGCCGCAGATTTTCCTTCTGGTCGGCATCGCCAATGCGGCGGTGGCGGTTTACATCTGCAAACTGCTGCCTCAGGAGTTGGTCAAGTATCTCGGGCGGCGGGTGTTCCGGCTGTTTTACCGGGTTGAGGTCAAAGGGCTTGAGAACTACAAGGCGGCCGGCGAGCGGGCGGTGATCGTGGCCAACCACACATCGTTTCTCGACGGGCCGTTGCTCGGCTGCTTCCTGCCCAAGCGGGCGAATTTCGCCATCAACACGTTCACGTCCAATCACTGGTGGGCCAAGCCGGCGTTCGCCCTGTTCGACCTGTTGCCGATCGATCCGACCAATCCAATGGCAACGCGGACCCTGGTTCAGGAACTGCAGAAGGATCGCCACATCGTGATCTTTCCCGAGGGCCGGATTTCGGTGACCGGAGCGCTGATGAAGGTCTATGAGGGTCCCAGCACGATCGCCCACATGGCCGATGCGCCGGTGCTGCCGATCCGCATCGACGGGGCGCATGTGTCGATATTTTCGCGGTTGCGCGGCAAGATCAAGTTGCGGCTGTTTCCCAAGATCACCATCACCATTCTGGAGCCGCAGAAATTTCTCGCGCCCGAGGAAATGCGCGGCGCCGAGCTGCGCCGGCATCTGTCGCAGCAACTCTATGACGTGATGACCGGACTGGTGTTCCGGACAAGCAAGATAGACCAGCATCTGATGGAGGCCCTGTATGATGCCAGCGCGACGCACGGCGGCCGGCGGCTGATCATTGAGGATATCCAGCGCGCACCACTCAGTTACAACAAGCTGCTTGCCGGCTGTTATGTGCTCGGCCGCAAGCTGGCGGCAATGACGCCGCGAGAGAAATTCGTCGGTGTGCTGCTGCCCAACGCATCGGGCTGTTTTGTGACCCTGTTCGGGCTGTTGGCCTATGGCCGCACGCCGGCAATGCTGAACTTCTCGACCGGGGCTGTCAACATGGCGGCGGCGTGCACGGCAGCGCAGATCAAGACCATCGTTACGGCACGGGCGTTCATCGAACAGGGTGGGCTGGAAGACGATATTGCGCTTTTGGCGAAGCAGGCCCGGGTCATCTATCTGGAAGATGTGCGCGAGACCCTCGGCACGTTCACCAAGTTGCGCGGGCTGGCGACCAGCAAGCTGGGCCCGCGGGCGCTCAGGTGGACGGGGGCTGATCTCGATCCGCATTCACCGGCTGTGGCGCTGTTCACATCCGGATCGGAGGGCGTGCCAAAGGGCGTTTTGCTGTCGCACCGCAATCTTCTGGCAAATCTCAAGCAGATTGCGGCACGAATAGACTTCACGGCGCAGGATCTGGTGTTCAATGCACTGCCGATGTTTCACGCCTTTGGGTTGACCGGCGGCACGCTGCTGCCGATCCTGTCCGGTGTGCGCACGTTCTTTTATCCCTCGCCGCTGCACTACAAGATCGTGCCGGAGCTGTGTTACGACACCAACGCAACGATCCTGTTCGGCACCGATACGTTCCTCACCGGCTATGCCCGCAACGCTCATCCTTATGACTTTTACAATGTGCGTTACGTCGTGGCGGGAGCCGAACGGGTGAAGCCGGAAACCCGGCAAATGTGGATGGACAAATTCGGTCTGCGCATCCTCGAGGGCTACGGCGCAACCGAGTGCGCGCCGACGCTGTCTGTCAACACGCCGATGCAGTTCCAGATCGGCACCGTCGGCCGGCTGCTCGATGGGATCAGCTACCGCATCGAGCCGGTTGAGGGGATTGACGACGGCGGCAAGCTGATTGTCAAAGGACCAAATGTCATGCTCGGATATCTGCGGGCTGACAATCCGGGTGTCGTGGAACCGCCACCGGAGGGCTGGTATGACACCGGCGATATCGTCTCCATAGATGATTTCGGTTTCGTGACCATCAAGGGGCGGGCCAAGAGGTTCGCCAAGATCGCCGGTGAAATGGTGTCGCTGACGGCTGTCGAAGCCAAGGTGCAGGAGGCTTTCAAGGAGCATGACCATGCCGTGGTCTCGGTGCCTGATCCCAGAAAGGGCGAGCAGCTGGTGTTGCTGACGACGCTGGAAAAACTGTCGCGAAAACTCCTGTCAGACGCCCTGAAGAAAACCGGGGTGGTGGAGCTGATGATCCCGCGCACAATTGTCGAAATCGACGAGTTGCCGGTGCTCGGGTCGGGCAAGACCGACTATGTGACGATCAATTCAATCGCTCGCGACAAGACCGAAACCTGATGATGTGCCCGTCCTTCGAGTTACAGCCTGACGAACAGGCCTTGCTCGACGGCGCGGATGGCCCGGCGATGCAACTTGCCATGAAGCTGGTGGTTCAGGCGGCGCGCATCATGGCAGCGCCAAGGCTGATTGCAGCAAGTTTCGCTCATATCGACGCCTGCTTCTATGCCGGCCAGGTGCATGTCGACTTTGCCCGCTTCCTGCTTGAGAATGATGCGAAGTTCGCCGTCCCGACCTGGACCAACAATGGCCTCGCCAGCCTGGAAAAGCCCGAACTGAGGGCCGGGCGCGGCGACCGTGAAACGATGGATGGCGCGCGTGAGCTGATGGGACTCTACAAGGATCTCGGCGCACGTCCGGTTTGGACCTGCGCGCCGTATCAGTTGCCCGGAGGACCGCAGCTGGGCGATCAGATCATCGCGGCGGAGAGCAACGCGGTGTGCTACTACAACTCGGTGGTTGGTGCGCGCAGCAACAAATACGGCGACTTCCTGGATGTCGCCTGCGCCCTGATCGGCAAGGTGCCGTTTGCCCGCCTGCACACCGATGACGGCCGTCGCGGCCGGCTGCTGATCGATACAAGCTCGATACCCGGTGAATTCAAACGCGAGGACATCTTCTATCATCTACTCGGTTATGCCGGCGGACGGCTTTCAGGCAGCCGGGTCCCGGTGATTGACGGGTTGCCGCGCACCGCCAACCGCGACAACCTAAAGGCTGCCTCCGCGGCGCTGGCGGCGGCTGGTGGGGTCGAGTTGTGGCATGGCATTGGTGTAACGCCGGAGGCACCGGAAAACAGCGAAGGATTCGGATCCGAAACAAGGTTCGATTTGACCATGGACGACCTCGCCCAGGCCAGAGAAGACCTGACGACCGGCCGCGACGGACAGCTCGACATGGTGGCGCTCGGCACACCGCATTTCTCGCTCTCGGAGTTTGCCGCCCTGGCCCCACTTCTCGACGGCCGCGAGGTGCACGACCGCACCAAGACCTACGTCTCCACCAGCCGTTTTATTCGCGACGAGGCAGCCAAACGCGGTTACCTGGCACCGCTAGAGGCAGCCGGCGTTGAGATCATTACCGACACCTGTACCTACTTCACCCCGAACGTTACCGGCTGCGCCGGCCGGGCGATGACCAATGCTGCAAAATGGGCTTACTATGCGCCTGGCATGCTCGGGGTCGAGGTGTGTTTCGGCAGCCTGGCCGAATGTGCCGAAAGTGCGGTCCGCGGCGAAGTCTGGCGCGACGAAAAGTTGTGGCGGCACCTGACATGACTGCAACGATCAAGGCACAAGTCCTGGTCCCCGGAACGGCAAGTGCACAAGTGTGCGCTCTCGGCGAACCGTTGAGCTTTTGGGGCGGTTACGATCCGGTGACCGGCACCATCCTCGATGTCCGCCACCCGCAATCGGGCATCTGCCTGGCCGGCAAGATAACCATTTTACCGTCAGCGCGAGGCTCTGCCGGCACTCCGGCGTGCATTGCCGAGGCCATCCGGCGCGGCGTCGCACCCGCCGGCTTCGTGCTCGGCACGCCCGATGTCAACATCGCCACCGGTGCCCGGGTCGCCTTTGAACTGTACCGGGCCGATTGTCCCGTTGTGTGCGCCGATACAGATGACTATGACAGGTTGGCGTGTTCGGCGGCGCTCGAGATCGCAGCCGATGGAACAATCACCATAGGGGAGACGTAAGATGGACAAGCAACGGTTTGACGACGGTCTGGCCGCCCGGAAATCTGTTCTCGGTGCGGAGTATGTTGAGAAGTCGCTGGCCAATGCCTCAGATTTTTCCAAACCTTTCCAGGAGCTTTTAACCGAGTATTGCTGGGGCGCCTGCTGGGGCGATGACACGCTGAGCTTCAAGCAGCGCTCACTGCTCAACCTCGGTATGCTGGCGGCACTGGGGCGGATGCACGAATGGGGCCTGCACTTCCGCGGCGCTATCCAGAACGGGCTGAGCAGGGATGAGCTGCAGGCAATCGTTACCCAGATTTCCGTCTATTGCGGCGTCCCGGCAGGGGTCGAATGCCACCGGATCGCCAACCAGATCTTTGCCGAAATCGACGGGAAAGCCTAACCGGTCATGCGATTGCGGTGCTCCTGCGCCGCGGCGAACTGGGTGCGCAGGTAGTTCATCTGCTTGGTGATCGCCTTTTCCGTACGCTTGATGCTGGCATCGGTGATTGCGGCCAGAATCTTCTCGTGTTGGCCGATGATCTTCTGGCGTTCGCGGAAGCGGAATATCACCATGTTCTCGACCGGTTGCAGCGCTTCGATGACAGTGTACATGACAAAACCAAGAACGCTGTTGCCGGCGGCATCGACCAGAGCGCGATGGAAGCGCACGTCCGAGGCGCAAAAGGCTTCGTCGCTGAGTTCGGGGTCTTTCTGAACCGTGATCTCGGCCGCCATCTGTTCGAGATGGCGCGGTTGACGGTTCTGGGCGGCGAGGCGGCCACAGACAAGTTCTAGCTCGTGGCGAGCCTCGGCGATCTCGGCCAGATCGAATTCGCCCAACGAAACCAGCAATGTTGCCGCGGTCGTCAGGTCGGCCCGGGCCTCCTCTTCGGTCGGACGTTTGACAAATGTGCCGCCGGTCGGTCCACGCCGTGAGCGGATCAGGTTCTGTGCCGCCAGCAGCTTGAGGGCTTCGCGGATGGTTGGCCGCGAAACGCTGAACTGATCCGCCAGTTCGTGTTCGGTCGGCAATCTGTCGTCGGCCTTCAGACGGCCATCGAAGATCGATTCGCGGATCTGTTCGGCGATTTGTTTGGTCACGCTGGTGGCGACGACCGGTGCGTATTGGATGGACATGTTCCCTCGTCATTCGATTCGATCCATTTTCTAATTATCATATTTCATATTTGCTTGACAATTATGTTTAATTGGGTTTTTCACTGTTCTGCAATGAATGGTGACGCGCCGACCAAGCGCATGAAGGAGGGAAAACAATGGCCGCAACACAAGACCGCCCGGAAATCTGCGCACTCGGCGAAATGCCGGAGCTCGGCGTCGTTCCCGAGAAAATGCATGCCTTTGCCGTGCGCCAGGACCGGTTTGGCGCCCCCAAGGATGCCTGGCAGCGCGAAATCCTGCCGGTGCCGGAGATCGGCCCGAAGGATGTTCTGGTCTATGTGATGGCCACCGGCATCAACTACAACAACGTGTGGGCGGCATTGGGGTATCCTGTCGATGTTATCGCCGACCGGCAGAAGAAGGGCGAGCCGGAGGACTTTCACGCCGGCGGGTCGGATGCTTCGGGCATCGTCTGGGCTATCGGCGCCGAGGTCGATAACGTCAAAGTTGGCGATGAGGTGGTTGTGCACTCCGGTTGGTGGGCGCCGGACGATCCCTGGGTGCTGTCCGGCAAGGACCCGATGTTGGCGCCGTCAACACGGATCTGGGGATATCAGACCAATTACGGCTCGTATTGCCAGTTTGCCCGCGCTCAATCGCACCAGCTGCAGACCAAGCCGAAGCATTTGAGCTGGGAAGAGGCCGGGTGCTACATGCTCTGCGCCTCCACGGCCTATCGGCAGTTGATGGGCTGGGCACCGCATACTGTGGAGAAGGACGATGTGGTGCTGGTCTGGGGCGCGGCCGGCGGACTTGGCGCCATGGCGCTGCAGATTGTCTCGGCCCTCGGCGGCAAGGCGGTCGCCGTGATCTCGGATGAGGACAAACGCCAGTTCTGTCTCGACAAGGGTGCGGTCGGGGTCATCAACCGCAAGGATTTCAACCACTGGGGCAAAATGCCCGACACCACGTCTCCGGAATGGAAGGACTGGATGGGCGGCGCGCGGGCCTTCGGCAAGGCGATCTGGGATGCCGTCGGAGAGCGCAAGAGCCCCAAGATTGTCTTCGAGCATCCCGGTGAAGCGACGCTGCCGACTTCGGCCTTCGTGTGCGACCTCGGCGGCATGACGGTGATCTGCGCCGGCACCACCGGGTACAACGTAACGATGGATCTGCGCTATCACTGGATGATGCAAAAGCGCTTTCAGGGCAGCCACTTGGCCAATGACGACCAGGCTCTGGCGGTGAACGAGCTGGTGCTTGCCGGCAAGGTCGACCCTTGCCTTTCAGGGACGTTCAGTTTCGACGAGATCGGCCATGCACACCAGCTTATGCAAGACAACAAGCACCCATACGGCAACATGGCCTGTCTGGTGAATGCAACAGAAAAGGGTCAGGGTCGGTCCTAAACCCGTGACAATGCTCGGGCGCCGGCCGCACGCGGCGGGCGCCCCCTTGAAAATCAATCATTTTTTCACCAGAATCACTGCGTAATCATGGGTGCGGAGAAACCGCGTTTCGTGCAGTTCCGGAGGGCTTCGAAGGTGAAGTGTGCAAGCAAGTGTCTGTTTGCCGCGATTTTCATGGGCTTGGCGTCGGCGCCAGCTGCGGCACATCCGCATGTGGTCATCGAGGCGTGGTCGGATGTAGTGGTCAACGATGCCGGACTGATCGAGGCGGTCTACGTCGAATGGGCGTTCGACGAGAATTATTCCGAGATCGCGATCGAAGGGCTGGATGCCAATGGTGATGGGCATTATTCGGCCGCCGAGCTCGATGTCCTGACCCGGGAAAACATCGCGGCGCTCAAGGAGTATTCCTATTTCACCTACGCCAAGGCTGATGGTGGGACGGTTGCCTATGGAGAGATTACCGAAGCGACGCAGGTTCTGACCGGCAAGACCCTGAAACTGCATTTCAGGGTGCCGCTGAAGGCGCCGGTCGATCCTAAGAAGCAGAAATTCAGCTACAAGATCTACGACCCGAGCTTCTACATCGCCATCGACTATTCCAAGACACGGCCGGTGAATGTGATCGGAACCCTGCCGCAGGGATGTACTGTCGAGCTTGGTGAGATCGCAGCCGATCAGCAGACCGATGAAACCCGGCAAATGCTGTCGACCAAGGGAACCGACTGGCAGCCGGATGAGAACGAGGACTTCGGCGCACTGTTTGCCCAGCCTGTCGATGTCGTTTGCAAGCCGAAGACGAGCTAGGAGAATTCCGGCTTGAGGATTGTTGCAGCCATCGTCTTGTGGGTCGGCGTCTTGGTGCTGCCGGCTTCTGGCTCGACGCCGGCGGCCGGTGCTGCGGCGCTACAGCCGGTCGTGGCTGCAGCATCATCCATCGACCCAAGCAAACTTCTGGTTCGGCCGAAAAAAGCTGCACCCAGCCTGTGGGCCGATCCACTTGGTTGGGTGAACTTTCAGCAACGGGCATTCACTGACAGCATGCGCAAATCGTTGCGAGATTTGCGCCGCGAAAGCGCGCCGGCCGCAGCGTGGACCTTGATTGCCATCAGCTTCATCTACGGCATTTTGCATGCCGCCGGGCCGGGGCACGGTAAGGCGGTGGTGTCGGCCTGGCTGTTGGCCAACGAACGGCAACTGCGGCGCGGCGTTGCAATTGCCTTCATGGCGGCAATGGTCCAGGCCGTCACGGCAATCGCATTGGTTTCGACGGTGCTGTTTGCAGTGAGCGCTGCCGGCTCGACAGCTCGGGCCTTTGCCGGGTACCTGGAGGCGGCAAGCTTCGGCTTCATCGCACTGGTCGGTGTCTATCTGTTGTGGCAGGCCGTGCAGACCTGGCGTCAACCGGCGGCGGCAGTTGCTGTATCCGGTCACGGGCATACCCACCACGACCACCATCACGATCACGACGAAAACTGCGGATGCGGCCATGCCCACCTGCCAAGCGCAGCCGAGGTGGACCGTGAGTGGTCGCCGATGCGAGCGATTTCGCTTGCTGTTGCGGTGGGGATCAGGCCGTGCTCGGGCGCGATACTCGCGCTTTTGGCCTCGAGCGCGCTCGGCATCTATTGGGCTGGTGTGGTCTCGACATTCGCCATGGCGCTTGGGGTCGCCATCACGGTTTCGGTGATCGCGGTAATGGCCGTCTCGGTGCGCAATGTTGCATTCAGGCTCGCCGGCGACAACACGATCTGGCTTGACCGGACGGCCTTCGGGCTGAAGCTGGCCGGCGGGCTGTTCATTGCCACGCTGGGTACGCTGTTGTTCCTCAACGCGCTCGACAACCCGATGTCGTTCAGCTGACCAAGGGTCTGAACACCAGGCAGGTGTTGTTGGCTGGCATGGCGATATCCTCGCGCAGCACCAGCCCCTGACCGGCCGCGGCCTGTTCGACGTCGGTCAGATCCCGTACACCCCAGTCGGGATTGCGAGCGCGCAGGCTCTCATCGAAGCGTTCGTTGCTTTCCGCTGAGTGGGCGCCACCTCTCTTTAGCGGGCCATAGAGGATTACCGCGCCGCCGGGGTGCAGGCGTGGGGCTGCGCCCTTGAAGAAATCAGGTGTCACCTGCCATGACGCGATGTGGATCATGTTGGCGGCGAAGATGAGGTCGAAACATTGGGGCAGCCCGTCCAGGCGGGCGCCGGATGTCCAGTGCGAGCCACAGACATCCAGAGCGATTGCCGGCCTGACATTGCTGGTACGGGTGAAACGGGCCCAGGCATCGGTGCTGGTCAGATGACCTGCCACCAGGTCGGTCGGCCACCAGGTCACCTCGGGCCACATCCTGGCGATATAGGCCGCATGCTGACCGGTGCCGCAAGCAATCTCAAGCAATTCTGCGGGCCGGTCCCCAGCGGCACCGATCAACACCGAGGCGATCGCATCCTTGTTGCGGTGAAAGGCCGGGGCATCTAAGCGGCCATCGGCTTCGGCCTCGGCAATATCGGCGGCATAGTCAAGGGTGCGGGGCTTGTCATCCATCGCGCGGATTATTTCAGTTCTATTTCGGCCTTGCCGCGCAGTTCGCCAAGTACCGACTGCAACCGCTCGGCCAGAATGCTTTCACGGACCCTGGACTTTACCGCATCGAAGGGTGGCTTGGGTTTCTCGCGGGTTTCTTCAACCTTCACGATGTGCCAGCCGAACTGGCTCTTGACCGGCACGGTGCTGTGTTCGCCGGTCTTCAGGGCAAAGGCTTCGGCTTCAAACGCCGGCACCATGCGGCCCTTACCGAAAAAGCCGAGATCGCCGCCATTGGGACCGCTGGGACCGGTCGATTTGGTCTTGGCGAGTTCAACGAAATCAGCTCCGCCCTGCAGTTCAGCAATGATCGCCTTGGCCTCGTCCTCGGTCTTGACCAGGATATGACGGGCCCGGATCTCACTCTCCGCTTGCTGGGCGCCGACGACCTGGTCGTAACGGGCCTTCACATCGGCATCGCTGATGGTCATGCTGACCTTCTGCTCGACGTAGACATCGCGCAACGCCTGCTGACGCATCCAGGTCATCTGCTCCTTGAACGCTGCGGTCTCGTCGAGGCCTTCGCTTTCGGCGGCTTCCGACAGCAGTTGGGCTTCGATCAGGGCATTGAGCAACACGCCGTCACGCTGTGGCTCGGGCATGCGCTCCAAAGCCTGCTCGAAGGTCGAACGGGCCCGAGCCATGTCGCGCTCGGTGATCTCGGTGCCATTGACCACGGCATACGTCCTGGCCTGCTGGGCGCCTGCCAGGGACGCCTGCCAGGCCAGGCCAAACACACAGGCAGCAACCAATGCGGCGCTGGGGCGCGAGACGCCGGGCTTCAAGAGAGACTGTGAAAACATGACGAAACGTCCTTTCGGGTGCAAGCTGGCGGCGCTCCGGGCGAAGATTTCCAGCATGTGTAGCATCTTTGTGGCAGAAATGCCGTGACTGTTTCTTCACAACATGGTCAGCGCGGCGCCATGCGCAAGGCGCCATCCAGGCGGATGCACTCGCCGTTCAGCATGTCGTTTTCGATGATGTGCTGTGCGAGTTTGGCGAACTCGTCCGGGTCACCGAGCCGTGACGGATTGGGGATGCCGGCGGCAAGTGCTGCGCGCACATCGTCCGGCAGTCCGGCCACCATGGGGGTGTCGAACAGGCCCGGCATGATCGAGCAGCAGCGAATGCCGTCGCGCGCCAGGTCGCGTGCCACCGGCAATGTCAGGCCCATCACCCCGCCTTTCGATGCCGCGTAGGCAACCTGGCCGATCTGGCCTTCGACCCCGGCAATCGAGGCGGTGTTGACGATCACCCCGCGCCCGCCATGGGCATCGACCGGATCGAGGCTGAGCATGCCGGCAGCCGACATCGAGGCGATATGGAAGGTGCCGATCAGGTTGATGGCGACGACCTTGTGAAAGGCCGCCGCATCATGGGCGTGGCGTTCGCCGGTTTTCCTGTTGGTGTAGGCGGTCTTCTCACCGACCGCGATGCCGGCGCAACTGACCGCGATGCGCTCCTGGCCATGCGCTGCCCGCGCCGCCGAAAACGCCGCCTCGACGCTGGCCGCGTCGCTGACATCGCACTTGCAGAACAAGCCGCCGGTCTCGCCGGCGACCATCTCACCGCGCTCGGCATTCATGTCGAAGATCGCGACTTTGGCGCCGAGCCCTGACAAACGGCGGGCTGTCGCCTCTCCCAGGCCAGATGCGCCGCCGGTTACTACCGCGCTGACCGTTTCATTGATTTGCATAACTGTTTACCTTCATCAGAGCCAGGCGCAGGGGTAACCTTGTCGAAACGGCTTGGCAATTCCATATTAGTATCAGGACATGCAACCAAGCCCGGGGTTTTGAGATGCCGAAACATCAGGCCACGCCGGATCTTGAGGCGGAGGATGTTACCTTGCCGTCGACGATCAAGCGCAACGAGGACACCGTCCGCAACGGCTTTTGGCCGAAATTGCAGACGTTTCTCGCGCGCGTGCCATTCGCTGGAAAGGCCGTGGCAGCGTATTACTGCGCCTTCGACCCTGATACGCCGCTGAAGGCCAAGGGCATACTGCTGGCGGCGCTGGCCTACTTCATCATGCCGATCGACGTGCTGCCCGACGTCATACTCGGCCTCGGCTTCACCGACGACCTGACCGTACTGGCCACCGCCTACGGCCTGCTGCGCTCGCACATCAAGCCGGAGCACGTCGAGCGCGCCAGGCAAACCCTCGACGAGATGCGCAAGAGTGGCGAACCGCCGTCAGCTTGAACCTGACGACGTTTTCTTGGTTTTCTTTGTCTTTTTGGTCTTCTTGGACTTTGATGTAGACTTCTTTTTCGACGAGCTGCTGGTCGACTTTTTGGTGGTCTTTTTCGCCTTGTCGTCACTCTTTTTGGCCGCAGTCTTGCTTTCGTCGGACGCCTTCTTCTCGGTCTTTTTTACCTTCTTGGCTTTATCGTCAGACGGCTTTTTCGCGCTCTTGGTCTCTGATTTGGTGGTTTTCTTTTCAGCCGCTTTTTTCTTGCCGGCGGCCTTCTTGGTCGATGACTTTGAGATGCCCTTGCCCGGCTTGCTGCGGCAGAAGGCCTTGACCTTGGAGCCGTCGGAACGGCTATGCGCCTTGACGAACGAGCATTCGTGGGCGGCCTGGCAGGACGACTTGCTCATGCCCTTGCATTCCGCTGCCCGGCTCTCCTGTGGCGCCATGAGTGCCAGCGCGAAAACGGCGGTGATGGCAGCGATAAGGCGCGTCAGATTCTTGTACATGCGATTACCCCGGTCAGTTTGAGTTTCAATTGCAGGCGAATTGCCCCGACTCACAGCATCATTTATGCCGCGCGCCTGCAGCCCAGGCAAGCGCTTCGCCCAAACGGTCATCGCCCCAGAACAGTTCCTTGTCCTGTGTGATAAATGTCGGAGCCCCGAAAATGCTCAATGCACGGGCCTCCTCATCCCG
>JAHEJE010000206.1 GCA_024639035.1 Alphaproteobacteria bacterium | reverse complement strand
CTGGGCTTGCTCGGACCCGATACCGACCACCCCGATCTCGGTCTGCCGGCCGAGGCCCATCTGCGCATGACCTTCAACGATATCTCGACGCCGATGACCGGCCTGACCCCGCCGGGCGAGGGCCATGTCAAGCAGATCATCGGCTTCATCGAGGACTGGGATCTGCGCGGCCCGATGCTGATCCATTGCTGGGCCGGCATCAGCCGTTCGACCGCTTCGGCCTTCATCGCCATGTGCCTGCTCAACCCGCAGGAAGAGGAGATCGATCTCGCCTGGGAATTGCGCAACCTGGCGCCTGCCGCAACCCCCAACCGGCTGATCGTAGAGCACGCCGACAACATCATGCGCCGCGACGGCCGCATGTCCTCGGCGATCAGGAAGATCGGCCGCGGCGTCGAGGCCTGGGAGGGCGATGTCTTCAACTGGGACGTCAGGCGCAAATGAACCGGCAGACCAAACACACCGGAGGCTGCCTGTGCGGTGCCGTCCGCTTCGAGGCGACCGGCGAACCTGCATGGGTCGTCAACTGCCACTGCCGAAGCTGCCGGCGCCACACCGCCAGCGCCATGTCCACCTTCGTCGGTTTTACCGAAAAGACGTTCCGCTATACTGAGGGCAAGCCGAAGGTGTTCGAAAGCTCGCCGCAGACCTGGCGTTCGTTTTGCGGTGACTGCGGTACGCCTGTGACCTACCACGCCGACTGGGACACCGGCGGCGTCCACGTCTATCTCGGTGCTCTGGACGACCCGGATGCGTTTTCACCGATGTTCCACGTCAACTTCGCCGAGCATGTTTCCTGGTTCGACACCGCCGACAAGCTGAAGCGCTACAAGTCCATGGACAAGGGCAGCGCCTAGGGTCCTGACCCTAGCCCAGCCGGCCGTGGGCGTAGGACCAGTACAGCTCCCGGGCCATGTGATACAGCGGGCCGGGCTGGAAGTCCCGGTCCTCCAGGCGGGTCACCGGAACGACTTTCGCCCAGTTGCCGGTTGAAAACACCTCGTCGGCCGCCATCAGGTCTTCGAAACCGACCGTGCATTCGTGCACCTGGACCCCCGCCTCGCCGAGCAGGGCAATCACCCTTTGCCGGGTGATGCCGTTGAGGAACGTGCCGTTCGCCACCGGGGTGAACACTTCGCCGCCCTTGGCATGAAAGATGTTTGCCGTTGCCAGCTCCGCCACATGGCCGAGCGGATCGAGCATCACCGCGTTTTCATAGCCGCGCGCCTTGGCCTCGCGCATCGCCCGCGCCGAATTCGGATAGTGGCACGCCGCCTTGGCATCGGTCGGCGCATACTCCTGCGACGGCCGGCGGAATTTTGACAGGATCAGCGACGTCCCGGCCGGCTCCGGCAGGGCCGCGTCATAGACCGATATCGAAAATTCCGTCGAGGCCGGATCGACATCGACGAAGCCGTCCGTCGCCCAGAACATCGGCCGGATGTAGAGCGCCGCGTCGGCGTCGAACCTGGCAATGCCCTCGCGCGCCAACGCCGCGATCTCATCGGCGGTCTTGGTTGGTTCAAGGGCGAAGGTCCGGGCCGAGTTGACCAGCCGCTGGCAATGCCGGCCGAGGTCCGGCGCCACGCCTTCGAAGGCCCGCGCCCCGTCGAACACGCACGAGGCCAGCCACGGTGCATGGGTCATCGGCCCCATGATCATCGGGTTGCCTTCGTGCCATTCGCCTTTGTAGTAGGTCCACGCCGTCATCGAACACCTCACGCGTTGCTTACGGTGCGACTACAGCATGGTTTTGTGAGAAGTTCTACTGGGTGACGCGGGCGACGGTAAATTCGCCGTGCCGGATGCGCTCGGGCAGCCGTTCGGTCATCCGCGCCACCGGCTCTTCGCCGTAGGCCGAGATCATGTCGGAAAGTGCGGCAAAGATCGCCGCGGTCGCGATGCAATCCGGCTCGATGCCGTCGTAGACGGCCTCTTCCCAGGCATCGAGGATATAGCGCAGGGCGGCGTGTTTCAGCTCCTGATCGCTGGCATAATTGGCCGTTGCTTGCGGCTCTTTGAAAGTTGGAGCTTGCGCCACGAGAAAATCCCCTGTGTTGCCGGCTTTTCCGCCGTGCATCTGTGTCCGCCACCGTTGTTGGATCGACATTAGCAGAATGCGCCGCAGCGGCGAGTCGAGTCCTAAAAAAGGGTTAACACCGCAGGTCCAATTAGAGCTTCATTGTTTGCGAATTTTCGCGTCCGGGTGAAACGCCTTGACCACGAAGGCAAAGGTTACATCGTAGGCGACATCCTGCAGGCCGTCGCCGGTGTGTCGCTGCACGGTGATATTGCCGACATCGCGGCCCTCGGCGATCTGCGAGGTATCCAGTGCTGAAGCCTGCCCGGGCGTCCAACGCAATTCCAGATCGCCATGCCGGATGCGCTGCTTGTCGGCCAACAGTTCAAGCGCATAGACCACCAGTTCTGCCGGTTCGCGCACCACGATCACCCGCGCCATGGGAGACATGCCCTCGGGCATGTCGCCCCGGTACAGGAACGGCGCCGCCGCCGTGTCGTAGCCGCGATAGGGATTGCGGCCATACGATCGCATGGCCGGATTATTGGGCACCAGCACCTTGCCGTCCGGGTGGCGTTTGATGAACAGCTCATAGGACTCAAGCCGCGCCGGCACCAGCTCCAGCTTCGTGCCGAGCATTTCGCCGACGATGGCCTCGCCGGTGAACTGCTGCCACCAGCTCTGCGTCTGGCGGTCGTACATCACCAGATCGGAGTTGCGCAACAGCCCGGTGGTGCCGAAATCCAGCACCTTGCCGTCGACCGTGCGTTCAAACACGATGGCCGCGTTGCACAGCGGGCAATAGGTCACCGTCACCGGCGTCTTGCCCACGGTATCGTTGACGATCTCGTGCCAGGTCAGAACCCGCAACGGATAGGCCCTGGCATCGCCGTCGATGCTCAGGCTGACGACAGGCTCGCGTCCGGCAATGTCGGAAATCTCGGCCGGGCCGGCAAACTTGGGCCGGTCGATCGACGGGATGCCGTCCTTGGGCGGGCCGCCCGACAGGATTTCGTCCAGCGGGATCGACATCCGGGAAAAATCGGTTTCCGCCCAACCGGCGCCCTTGAAACGCTCGATGCGGCTGTCGGCCAGCGCCGGCAGCGCAACCGCCATGACGATGGCAATCAACAAGACCCAGGTTTTTCTCATGCCGCCCATGGTGACGACAAAGCCTCGCCAGCGCCAATCAGGATTTGGTGAGCGCCGGGATCGCCCGCCGGATCAGCTCCGGCGTGCCCGGCGTCATCTGCAGCTTTGCAAGATCGTCGGCGCTGCACCAGCACACTTCGCTGGCATCGCTCGCCGCCCGGGCCCGGCCGGATATCCAGCGCCCGCCGAATACCGAGAGTACATAGTGCGCCTCGATCGCGCCCGCCGGGTTGCGGTGAATGATGTCGATGCAGTCGAGCAGCCGGATGATCTCGGCGCTGGTCCGGGTTTCCTCGCGCAACTCGCGCAGGGCCGCCTCGTGCAGCGGTTCGCCAAACTCGACCTTGCCGCCCGGCAGGCTCCACAGCCCGCCATAGGGTGTCCGGCTTGCCCGCCGCACCAGCAGCGCCTTGCCATCGCGCACGACGCAGATGCTGACCCCGGCAACGGGCATCACTGCGGCTGTCTCAGTCATCGCGGACTTTCCTGCTGGCCCTAGTCATGGCACTGTGCACTCCCATGTGCGGTCTCTATAGCCTCAAGACCAGTGCCGCGGAAGTGCGTGCGTTTTTCGGTTATCCCGAGGATGCCGAATTCCCGCCGCGGCCCTACGTTGCCCCGGCCCAGCCGGTCGCCGTCGTGCGGATGATCAACGGCGCCCGCCAGTTCGCTCTGCTGCGCTGGGGTTTCGTTCCGTCCTGGACAAAGCAGATCAAGCCCGGCAAGCCGCTGATCAACGCCCGCGCCGAGACGATCACCGAAAAGCCCTCGTTCAGGAACGCCATCCGCCGCCGCCGTTGCCTGCTGCCGGCCGACGGCTTTTACGAATGGACCGGCGACATTCCCGGCCGCAAGCAGCCGCATCTGATCGCCCGGCCGGATGGCGGCCTGTTCGGTCTTGCCGGCGTCTGGGAACACTGGCTGGCCGCCGACGGCAGCGAACTGGAGACCACCGCCATCATTACCACCGCCGCCAACGACACCCTCGCCGCCGTCCATCACCGCATGCCGGTCGTCATCGCACCGGAGCAGTTCGACCTGTGGCTGAGCGACGATGAGACCCGCACCGGCGCGGCGCTAGATCTTCTGAAAGCGGCGGATAACGATCACTTCACCGTGCAGCCGACGGTGATCGAGCGCCCGAAACGCCCCACCAGGCCCGCCGCGCCGCAAAGCCGTTCCGCCCCGCAGCAACCCAAGCTGCTTTAATCTTCCAGCAGCTTGCGCGCCATGCACATCACGTCGGAAATCTCGTATCCGATGCTGTGGTAGAAGTCCCGCACCGCCTCGTTCTCGGTCCTGACCAGCAGGTTGAGCTTCCACACCCCGTGCGCCTTCAGCCAGTCCTCGGCCGCAGCCATGGTCTGCCGGCCGTAGCCCTTGCCCTGCTGGCCCGGGTCGATGGCGAGATAGTAGACCATGCCCCGGTGGCCGTCGTGCCCGACCATCACGCTGGCAACGATGGCACCGTCGAGGCAGGCCACCAAAACATCCGATGTCGGTCCGGCCCGGGCGAAATCGATATCCTTGTAGGGATCGTTCCACGGCCGCGTCAGCCCGCACCGCTGCCACAGCGCCACGACCTCTTCGACATCTCCGTCGGTGAGGGAGGTAAAGGCCAGGGTGCTCATTGCCCGGCCGGCAGCAGCTTGCGCGGATTGAGAATACCGCGCGGATCGAAGGTCTGTTTCAGCGCCGCCATCAGTTCCAGCTCGACCGGCGACTTGATTGTCGTCATCAGGTCGCGCTTCATCCGCCCGATGCCGTGCTCGGCGCTGATCGTACCGCCGAGTCTCAGCACGATGTCATGTACCACGGCGTTGACCTCTTCCCACCGCGCCAGGTAGGCCTCGGTGTCGGCGCCGACCGGCTGCGACACGTTGAAGTGAATGTTGCCGTCGCCGAGATGGCCGAACGGCACCGGGCGGGCGCCGGGGATCAGTTTGGCCACTGCCGCGCTCGCTTCGGCGATCAGCTGACCGGTTAGCGACACCGGCACGGCCACATCGTGCTTGATCGACCCGCCTTCCAGTTTCTGCACATCGGACAGGCGCTCGCGAATGTCCCACAGCGCCGCCATCTGCTTTTGCGAACTTGCGATGGTCCCGTCGCTGACCAGTTCCTGCGTCACGGCCGTGCCGAGAGCGGTTTCCAGCTCGCCCTGCGCCCGGCCGCCGGATACCTCCAGCAGCAGATACCAC
>JAHEJE010000205.1 GCA_024639035.1 Alphaproteobacteria bacterium | reverse complement strand
GAGCGGCACCACCAGCCCGTCCATGTGCACGAACTCGCGGCTGATCGGCGCCGTCACCGCCTCCCAGCCCTCCTTGCGCACGAATTCGGCGACCTGTTCCGCGCCGGCCTGTTCCGAGCGCTCGCCGCAATAGCCGATCAGCACCTTGCCCGGTTCCAGGATGACGAAGTCGCCACCCTCGAAATGCCCGGCCGTGGCGTACTGCCAGATCGGGATGTCGTTGTCCTGATAGAACCTGATCGCCGTCACGTAGTCGGCCCGGCGCACCTTCAGTTGCATATGGCAGATCAGCGCCCCCCACGGCGTCATCGCCGAACTGTCACGGGCAAAGAAGTTGCGGTGCAGGACGGGATCGGGTTCGAGATAATGGCAGGTCACGCCATTGTCTTCGTAGATCGACACCATTTCCGCATGTTGCGCCATTGCCGTCTGCAGATCGAACTTCGCGCCGGTCATGTGGGCGTTGGCCAGCGTGCGCCCGATCAGCGGCCCGGCCTCGACCCAGCGATAGAACTCAGGCTTGCCGAGCAGCACGTCATGCAGCTTGGCATAATCGTTGTTGATGCCCCATTGGCGCCGGCCTTCAGTCGCCATCGATAACCCTTTCTGCACACTGCCCGTGTGCAGGCTATCAGGCTTCCGACCGGGACAGAACTGATATTCTATTCCTTGTAGCTTTCCGCCGTCAGCACGACATAGAGCTTGCGCACCGGCTCCTTGACATCCCAGGTGCACTTGCAGCCGCGCGGCATCATGAAGCTGTCGCCGGCCCGATAACTCTCGGTGTTGCCCTCGTCGTCGATGACATCGATGCGGCCTTCGAGCAGATAGACGAACTCGTCATAGGGTGCTGCGGCAATCTCGTGCGTGTTGGGCTCGCATTCCCACACCCCGGCATCGAGCTGGCCGGTCTGATCGGCATACAGACTGCGCCCGCGTTCGTTGGGTTTACCGGACAGCACCGTGTCGAGCGGGATGTAGTCGGTCGGCTCCAGTCCGCCGATGGCGCCCTTGGACGGGATGCGGATGCATTTTGCTGTGCTCATGTCGTTTCTCCTCTTGTTGAGCCGGTTCAGTGCCATTCATCGGGCAACGCATGCTTCTTGCGCGCCACGAAATCTTTCAACGCCTCATCGATGCCCTCATCGAGCGGCGGTGCCGTGCGTTCGTGCAGCAGCTCCTTCCAGCGCTTGCTCGCCCGCTGCTCCATCGTCAGTTGGCCGCCATCGCGCCATTGCTCGAACGACTGGGTATCGGTGATGTCCGACAGGTAATTTGCCGACCGGAAGTTCTGCAGCGTGTGTTGCGAGCCGATATAATTGCCACCCGGTCCGGCCTCGCGATAGGCCTCGGTGCCGAGCGTGTTGTCGTCGATCTCCAGCCCGGCGATCATCGCCAGCATCATGCCGCAATGATCGAGGTCCATGACGAACTTCTCGTAGTTCATGGTCAGCCCGCCTTCGAGCCAGCCGGCCGCATGTAGCACCAGGTTGGTGCCGGCCAGGATGCCGGTCATCATGCTGTCGGCAGCCTCCTGCATGGCCTGGCCGTCGGCCACTTTCGAAGCCGTCAGCTGCCCGCCGCACCTCAGCGGCAAACCCAGCCGGCGGCACAACTGGGCAATGGCAAAGGTCGAAAGATTGGCCTCCGGCGTGCCGAAGCTCGGCGCCCCGGTCTTCAGGTTCATGGTGGTCAGGAAGTTGCCGTAGACCACCGGTGCGCCGGGGCAGATCAATTGCGTCAGCGCGATGCCGGCCATGGTTTCCGCGTGCGCCTGGGCCAGCAGTGCTGGCTGGGTGACCGGCCCCATCGCCCCGCCGAGGATGAACGGCGAGATCACCACCCCCTGGCCGGCCCGCGCGTAGGCCTTCAGCGCCCCGGTCATCATGTCGTCGAACACCAGCGGCGAGTTGACGTTGA
Source organism: Alphaproteobacteria bacterium (assembly GCA_024639035.1). GTDB lineage: Bacteria > Pseudomonadota > Alphaproteobacteria > Rhizobiales > Aestuariivirgaceae > JAHEJE01. Next base: position 3,454 of record JAHEJE010000205.1, on the reverse strand, counting down.
TGTTGCCCTGGATCACGCAGTGTTCGGCCATGTACGCTTCGCCGAACACGATCCGCGCCATGGCAATGGAGTCCTCGGCCCGCTCCGGCGCCGTCACCGAGCCCATGAACGGCTTGGTTGAGTGCCTGAGGTGGGCGTAGACCATGTCAAGGTGGCGCTTGTTGACCGGTACGTCGACCGGCTCGCACACCGTGCCGCCGGAGTGGTTGAGGTAGGGCGTGGCATAAGCCAGCTTCACGAAGGTCTCGAAGTCGGCCAGCGTCGCATAGCGCCGCCCGCCGTCCAGGTCCAACACGAACGGCGGCCCGTAGGCCGGCATCATGACGAGATGGTCGCCGCCGAGGCGGATGCGCGAAGCCGGATCGCGCCCGTGCATGTCGAACTGTGCCGGTGCTGAGGCGCACAGGGCCCGGGCGTGGCCGGCCTCGAACCGCACCCGCGTGCCCTGGACATCGGCGCCTGCATGGCGGAACAGCGCCAGCGCCTCCTCGTCGCCGCGAAACTCGATGCCGATTTCCTTGAGGATCCACTCGGCCTGATCCTCTAGCTGCTGCACGGCCTCTTGGGTAAGCAGCTCATAGGTCGGAATACGCCGCCGGATGATGCCCGAGGCCGGAGCCCGCCCAACCGTGTCCGAACGCGCCTTGACCCGCGCCGCCCGCCCGCCGCTGCGCTGCGGCGAACGTTTAGTTATGCTGATCGAGGTGGAGTCCTGCATTCATGCAGAAGATACGGTTTAATGCTGCGTGACAAACCAAATGATTTGTACGGTTTGTTCAAATAATTTAGACAAGTGAGATGCGTTTTCGCTCTTTCGATGCCCTGCGCACCTTCGACGTCGTCGCCACCTGCGGCAGCTTCACCGAGGCTGCGGCCCGGCTCAACCTGACCAAGGGCGCGATCAGCTATCAGATCCGCCAGCTTGAAAGCGAACTCGGCTTTGCCGTGTTCACCCGCGCGCACCGGCGCATCGCCTTCACTGCACGGGGCAGGGCGCTGTGGCGTGTCGCGCAATCGGCCTTCGGCGATGTCGAGAACGAGATCGCTCACCTGCGCGGAACCGACCGGCAACGGATTACCGTCGGCACCACCACCTATTTCGCCTCGCGCTGGTTGTCGCCGCGGTTGATGACCTTCATGGTCGCCCATCCCGGCATTACGCTGCGCCTGCAGCCGGTCGTCGACCAGTTGCAGCCGGGCGATGACGACATCGACATCTCGGTGCGCTGGGGCAGGGCAGGGTGGTCGGATATGGAGATCGAACCTTTGCTGTCCTGTCCGGCCTTCGCCACCGCCGGCTCCGCTTTTGACGGGCGCCTGGCGCGCGACGGCCTCGGTGCGGCAATGGCCGACGCCACCTTGCTGCACGACCGCGAGGGCAGCACCGCCTGGCGCGAATGGCACGCCGCCGCCGGCCTGCCGCTGCGTCCCGGCGCCGGTGGCCTGGTCGTTCCCGACCCCAATGTGCGGGTGCAGGCGGTGATCGACGGGCAGGGCATCGCCATCAACGACGGACTTGTCGCCGCCGAACTGGAGGCCGGCACGCTGCACCGCATCGGCACTGTCGAATTGCCGGAGTACGGTTACTTTCTCGCCTACCGCAAAGGCGCCCTGGCCAACCCGGCGCTCGGCGATTTCCGCGCCTGGATCGCGGTCGAAGCGGACGCGACATAGCTACTATTCACAACCGGACGACCGCGCGATAGAGTGCTCCCCATGAGCAAGAGTTTCAAAGCCGCATGCATCCAGAACTGCGCTACGCCCGATGTCGCCGAGAACATCGCCGTGGCCACCCGCCTCGTGCGTGAGGCCGCCGCCGAAGGCGCAACGCTGATCGCCACGCCGGAATACTTCTCCGGCCTGACCACCAGGGACGGCCGCATCTACCCGGTGGCCTATGCCGAAGCCGACCATCCGGTGATCCCGGCCTTTGCCGACCTGGCCCGCGAGTTGAGCGTCGAGATCCTGCTCGGCTCGCTGGGTGTGAAGGCACCGGACGGGCGCATTTTCAACCGCGCCTACATGTTGTCTCAGGCTGGTGAGATCACGGCGCGCTACGACAAGATCCACATGTTCGACGTGAACCTGCCCGGCGGCCAGACCATCCGCGAATCGGCCACCATCGCGCCCGGCGACCGGGCCGTGCTGGCGCCTGGCGGCGGTACGGTCATCGGGCTGTCGATCTGTTACGATCTGCGCTTTGCCGCCTTGTACCGCACGCTGGCCCAGGCCGGCGCTGAAATCCTCGCCATTCCAGCTGCCTTCACCCGGATCACCGGCCAAGCCCACTGGCATGTGCTCAACCGCGCCCGGGCCATCGAATGCGGCGCCTTCGTCATCGCCCCATGCCAGTACGGCACGCTCGATGGCGGTGCCGAATGCTATGGTCACTCGCTGATCGTTGCGCCCTGGGGCGAGGTGCTGGCCGACGGTGGCGAGGACGAGGGTTTCGCCATCGCCGAAATCGATCTTGGCCTGGTCTGCGAGGCCCGTAACAGGATACCCGCCCTGACCCACGACCGCCCGTTCACACTCGATGTTTCAGCCGAGGCGGCGGAGTAACCCCAGCACATGTCACGCATCAGGGACGCCATCGGGCAGCTGCCGAGCTGGCCCGGATTTGCCATCGCCGCGGCCATGGTCGTCCTGCTGGGCGGTTGGTACTACGGCACCAGCTACGCCCAATGCACCGAGGTTCGCGACGGCCGCGAACGGCTGCGCGCCGCCATCGAGCGCGCAGCGGCAAGCGGCTCCGGCCTGCTCGACCTTGCCGTCGACATTCCCGGCGACTGGGACGAGGTACGTATCGTCGAAGGCCACCGTCCTGGCCAGGTGCCGCTCAACTGCCCGTTCGGCTGGGACCTGACATGGCGCGAGCGCCAGCAACTTGTCGAGGCCGGGAAATACACCATCATCGGCCTGTTCAAGGCGGATCAGTTTCAGCGCTATATAGAGTACCGTGGCGACTGGGCCACATTCCCCGGTGCCGCCAAGGCCATCCCGCGCAGCGCGGCGCGGTTCACAGTGAGCGGAGCGAAGGTGCCGTTTACCCTCACGCCTCTGCCGTAAGGTAGCTGTTGAGCCAGCCGGAGCGGTAGCCGTCCTCGCGCCACAGGATGGGAAAGAAGCTTTCGTCCATCTCCAACGTTCCGGTGCGCCGGTAGCGGCTGTAGATCGGACTGCGGTTGTGCGGATGGTGCCGAGCCTGGCTCGATGCGCAATGGGAGATCACCGAGCGCCGCGGCGCCGATCCGCTGTTTGCCCGCGAGCCATGCCATGTGCGGCCATGATGCAGCACCGCGGCGCCGGCCGGCACCTCGATGGCGACGATGTCCGGCTCTTGCCCGGCGCATCGGGCAGCGGCGCGCATGTCGGCCAGCGGATCGTCGGGCGCGTGAAACTGGCCAATCGGTGGCGACAGCGGCCAGCGATGCGAACCGCGCACATACTCGAT
>JAHEJE010000204.1 GCA_024639035.1 Alphaproteobacteria bacterium | reverse complement strand
GCACTGGGCCACAACGATCCGCACCACTGGCTGATCCCGCAACGCGGTACGCTTGATGAGATGCTGGCGCTGATCGCAGAGGCCGATGGGCCGTTCAAGACCCATCTGGACCGGTACAAGTACCACACCCGCTATGACGGCGCCGATCCGTCTGACGAGCGCGATCTGGCGGTAAGGTTCCTTGGGCGGTTGAATGGCCGGCTTGAGCACGGGCAGTTGTTCGGGACGCGGGCAGCGCTTGCGGATATCGCGGTTTTTCCGTTTGTGCGGCAGTTTGCCAATGTCGATCGGGCCTGGTTTGACGAACTGGCGCTGCCGGCGCTGCACCGGTGGTTGGCAGGACACCTGGCCGGGGATCGCTTCGGCCGCATCATGGAGAAGTGGCCGGTGTGGACACAGGGCGATGCCGACGTGATCGCCTTTGCGGCCTGAGGCAGCGGTCACGCGGCGTGTTGTCTGTCCTTTGCCGCCTGGCACAGCGCAAGCAGTTCTTCCGGCCCGGACCCGGCGCTGGCGAGCGCCATGTTGATCATCGGGTCGCTGAGCACGTCACGCAAAGCCGGTTCCGGGGTCTTGTCGGCGTAGAGGCCGCTGAACCAGTTCAGCTGGCGGCGCGCGCGTTCCCGGTGGGCCGGTTCGGCAATGGCCTGGCGCGGCGGTCGCCCGCCATACAGCGGACTGGGGCGGTCCAGCCAGGTATCGGCAAGTCGGGCATCGCCAAATGCTTTTTCGGCGTCTCGGGCGATGTTGGCTTGAATTCGCATCGGGAGGGGTCCTGTAACGGCGTTGCAACTGACTAAGACCTTAGCGCCGGCGTGTGACAGGCCAGTGACATAGAGATGTAGTTGTTGTGAAACTCTCATGGCGGTTTGGATGATGTGATTGAGTTTCGACCCTGCGCTGTGGCAATGTCGCGGCATGCATTGGTTTCGCAATGTGGTCTTCGCGGCGCTCATCATGGCACTGCATGTTCCCGGCACCGGACAGGCGGCAGAGCTGGACGGGGATGCCGGCGAGGCGATCGCCCGCCTGCATTGCGCACGGTGTCATGTCGTTCCGGACTACAACAGGATGGGGATCGGATCGACGCCGTCGTTCAAGGCCATGGTTCGGTCTGCGGCCAAGGACTGGCGGCACAAGTTCGAGGCGTTTTACACTCTGCCGCCGCATGGCAACTTCGTGCGGATCAAGGAGTACCGGCAGATCAGGCAGACCCCATCCGCGGTTGCGCCGATCGTCCTCGGACTTGATGATCTCGATCACCTGATGGTCTATGTTGATCGGTTGGCGGCGGAACTGCGCAAGCCGTGAACGGTACGGTGCCTGTCACGACAAGTTCGAGGCGCTACAGGCTATTGGTGTATTCGGCGATGCGGGCGCAGGCCTCGGTGAGTTTTTCCTGCGACGTCGTGTAGGACATCCTGAAGAACCCGTCGCCGCCTGCGCCAAGGCCGGCGGCATCGAGCACGGCGACCTTGGTGTGCTCGTACAGCCCCCGGCAGTACTCATCGCTTGAGAGGCCGGTGCCGCGGACGTCGACCATCAGGAACATGCCGGCTTGCGGGGGCGTGCATGTCAGGCCGGGCACCTGGTTCAGGAGCCGCACAGCGGTGTCGCGGCGCTGACGGTAGATCCCGGTCAGCCGGACCGGCTCATCGGCGCATTCTTCCAGGGCGACAAGGGCCGCGTCCTGTATGAAGCCGGGCAGGCCATAGAGCATGCACAGGGCAAAATTCGCCTGGTGGGCGATCAGTTCGGCCGGGCCGACCGCCCAACCGACGCGCCAGCCGGGCATGTTGCGCGACTTCGACAGGCTGCCGATGGTCACGGTGCGTTCGGCGATCCCGTCGAGGCTTGCCATTGCGACGTGTTCGCCGTCGAACAGGAGATCGGCATAGACCTCATCGGAGACGATCCACAGGTCGTGGGCCCGGGCCAGATCGGCAACCATCTGGACTTCATCACGGGTCGCCACCACCCCTGTCGGGTTGTGCGGATTGGTCAGGAAGATGGCCCTGGTGCGCGGGGTGATCGCCGCTGCAAGGGTTTCCCGGTCAAGGCGGAAGCCGGTGGCGGCATCGAGGCGCACCGGGCGCAATTCGGCCCCGGAGGCCTTGATGGTTGCTTCGTAGGTGGCATACATCGGGTCAAAAGTGACAATTTCGTCGCCGGGCTCGGCGATGCACATCGATGTGGCAAGCAAGGCGTTCTGGGCTCCGGCAAGTACGACCACGTTTTCGCTGCCGACCCGGCGGCCGGCCAACCGCAGGTGATCGCGGGCGATCGCCAGCTTCAGGGTTTCGCGGCCGGACACCCCGGTATAGTGGGTATCGCCCGCGTTCAGCCGTTCGATGGCCTTTGCGACGATCGGGGCAGGGGTGTCGAACTCCGGGTCGCCGATCGACAGCATGATGACGTCGTCGTTGATTCTGGACTCGGCGTCCGCCTTGTTGTGAAGCTCCCAGGCAGATGCGCCCTTGCCGGCGATGCGGTTGACGAAATCAGAATACTTCATGCAGGGTTCCAATCCTTGACGATTTCAATCCAGTGACACAGTGAGAACGGCGCCGACGTAGCGGTAGACAATGGCGGCAGCGGCGCCGGCGTCGAACGATTGCGGGTCGAGACCGCGTTCAAGCCACAAGCCGTCGATAATGGCGTTGGCGCCAATGGCCAGCTGCGCCAGTTCGTGCCCACCCAGGCCGGGCTTCAATTCGGCAATCAGTTCCGCCAGGCTTGTCTTGTAAGCCTGATAGGTTTCCTGATGGGCAAGCTGCACCTGCGGGACGGTGACGGTGGTGGCCCAGAAAGCAAGCCAGACTCGGAACAGGTCAGCGCCCGCAGCCGGGCCGGCCAGGCTTGCCTCGATGAACGCCCTGAAGCGGTCACGAGGCGATGTTGCGGCAGCAGCGGCGGTCAGGGCGTGCGAGCGGGTCAGTTCGGCGCCATAGCGATAGGCGTCGGCAATCAGTTCCTGTTTGCCGGAGTAGTAATGGCGCAAGAGGCCTGGCGTGACGCCGGCGGCGCTGGCGATCTTGCGCACGCTGGTTCCGTGATAGCCGTGTTCGGCAAGGCAGGCGATGGTGGCCTGCACAAATGCCTGGCGGCGTTCAGCTTCACTCTGCCGGGTAAATGCCTGGGTCATCGACAAGGGTTCTTGAAAAGGTGCAAACAGGTTAACAATAGCCGGGAATCAAATTGCTGTACAGTTGTATAACAAGGGACTGACAACACCGGGGTGAATTCACGTGGCGCAGGTTTTTGCACTCGACTGTCCCGCCTTGCCGCACGGGCTTGCGTTGCAGTTGATGGACATTCTGGACGAAGCCGCGGTTCCGGACGCAATGGCCGTTTCGATGGACGAGGTTGATGAAGCTGCGGGCCTATGGGCGGTGCGGGCCTATTATGAGACCGCATTCGATTTGTCGGGCCTGGCGGCGCTATTGGAGCGCAGGATCGACCGGCCGGCGGAGATACTCGCTGCGATGAGGTTTGAAGCGGTCGAGGACCGCAATTGGGTCGCCGTCTCGCTGGAGGGGCTGGCGCCGGTGCGGGCCGGGCGGTTTTTCGTGCATGGGCGCCATGACCGCAGTGCCCGGCCGGTGAATGGGATCAGTCTGGAACTGGAGGCTGCGGTTGCCTTCGGCACCGGGCATCACGGAACCACCAAGGGATGTCTTGTGGTGCTGGATGAACTTCTCAAGAGCACCAGACCGCAGCGCATTCTCGATGTCGGATGCGGCACTGGGGTGCTGGGGATAGCGGCTGCGCGGGCAACGCACCGTCCGGTCGTGATGAGTGACATCGACCCGCTGGCGATCGCTTCAGCGCGTGGCAACGCCAGGGTCAATCGGGCGGCCGGGCTGGTCAGTGCGGTCCAGGCCGCCGGCCTGTCGCACCGGCGCATCCAAGAGATGGCGCCGTGTGACCTGGCGTTTGCGAACATTCTCGCGCGCCCGCTGGTCAATCTGGCACCGGACTTCGCCGGGATTTGCCGGCCGGGCGCGGCGCTTGTTCTGTCCGGTCTGTATGTTGAGCAGGAACGGTGGGTGTTTTCGGCGTACCGAAATGCAGGTTTCGTCCTGCACAAGCGGATCAGGCTTGGCTCCTGGAGCACGTTGTGGCTGATGCGAGCGGGGTGAGGCCAAAAAAAGCGCCCGGCAGGGAGGAGAGCCGGGCGCCTTGATTTCTACATCCGGCGCGGGCGCCGGCGTAGAATGCTGTTGGATCGTTCGGACTAGCGAAGCGAGCCCTTCCAGACCATGTCATGGATATCGCAACGATTGATGCCGATATCTGCCAGCAGGCGGTCATCGAGAGCGCGCAGGCGGCGCTCGGAATCGCGCCGTGCCAGATAATCGCGGACCGAATGGGTCATGCCACCGAAAGCGCCAGTGAAAACACGGGCGAGCGATCCGAAGACGTGGGTGTTGTAGTCAAAAGTAATCGAGCTCATGTCGACGTTCCTTTCTGTCACAGCGGTGTGGCACGCGCCGCACCTGTCTGATCGAAAAAATTGTGCACTGCAAAAACTGCAGTGCCGGTGTTGTTGAGGCTTATATGGGATAACCACTGGATTACACAAATGCGGAGTTTACGGATCAGGATTGCAGCTATTGCATAGCTCGGCCATTGGCTAAAATTGATGTTAACGTTTTGTTTATCATGATTTTTTGTTGAAGGTGTCGAGATGGGCATATCGATCTCAACGTGGTGGCTTAAGGTGCGTTGCGGGCCGGTGTCGTGGCGTGAATGTTGGGTAAATCTATGCGGTTTGCTTGGCTGTTGAGGTGATAATTTTGCATTGCAGCATTTTTTTGGGTGAAGCGTTATCGCAAGATTTGCGATTAGCGTTGCGAGCAAATTTGCCAGGCATTAAGAAGGGCGATGTTTCAGAATTTTGAAGATCAGAGCGACGGTGCGGCCGGCGGCGGGCGGATAGAGGCCCTGCGCCAGGAGTTGGCGGCTGCCGGTGTTGATGGGTTCGTCGTGCCGCGTTCCGATGAGTTTCAGGGCGAGTATGTTGCCGACTACGCAGAACGCCTGCGCTGGATTTCCGGGTTTTCCGGGTCAGCGGGACTGGCGGTGGTGCTTGCTGACAGAGCAGCCGTCTTTGTCGATGGGCGTTATACGGTTCAAGTGCGCGAACAGGTCGATCCGGCGGTCTTCGCGCCAAAGCACCTTCATGACGACCCGCCGGCCGAGTGGATCGAGGAAAGCCTGCATGAAGGCCAGGTCTTGGCCTACGATCCATGGCTGCTTACCGCCAGCCAGGTGGAAAAATTCGGCGCTGCCTGCAAGCGCGCCGGGGCCGAGCTCAAAGCTCTCGAGGTCAACCTGATCGACAGGATATGGGCCGATCAGCCGGACCGGCCGCAGAACGAGGTGGTC
>JAHEJE010000203.1 GCA_024639035.1 Alphaproteobacteria bacterium | reverse complement strand
CAGCACCTCGATGGCGATGTCTCCTCGACGCGGAAACCACTGTTCGCCGCGCAGGATTGACCGGGTGCCCCGGATGACGACCGGCAAGACCGGGCTGGCGATTGCGCAGGAGATGGAAAAAGCTCCAAGCCGGAATGGTAACAGGCCGGGCATCCGATAAAAGGTTGCTTCGGGGAAGATCACAAGTTGCTGACCACCCTGGGCCAGTTGCTTGAACGCTTCCGCATCCTCCGCCCCGGCTTGGGCAATTGCTCTCTCGGTGAATCGAGTTCCGAGCCTGCGCAAGAAGGGACCGGCGACCCATTGATCAGCCAACTCGCGCTTGGCGACGATTGCAGGTTCGCCCGGCAGCACACGCGCCAGCACCAGTGAGTCGAAATAGCTTGAGTGATTGACCACGATGATGCCCGCATCGGACATCAGCCGATCCTTCCCATGAATTTCAACGCGGATCCCCATCAGCCATAAGGCCACCCTCGCCATCACGCGCACGAATTTCCATCGCCTTACCCGGCCTGGCAGCAACAGCACACCAAACCAGGTAATCGCCCCAAGCAATACCAGCACAGCCCACCACCACACAGCATAGGTCACATCCGCGACAGCCCTTGCAAAGCGCCTTATACGCGGTATGCCGGACATCAGTCGCAAACGAACAACCTGCAGCCACAGGGAACGCACCGGTTTCCCGAGCTTGCCCGTCTCGTAGAGTTCACGCGTCGTCGACCGGCGAATCTTTCCGCTTGACGTCTTGGGCACGGCATGCGGCGCGGCAATGACAATCTCGTCGGCAGGCATGCCGAGAATGTCTGATGCGCAGTTTGCCGCTGCCTGCTCCAGCTGGGTACGGACTTTATCGTCAGTGCTGCGCGCCTCCGCGACAACCACCAGCCGTTCCGAACTGGTCCGTGCATCAGGCGTCGCAAACACTGCGACACAACCCTTGCGGATACCCTCAAGGTCACCGATCGCCTGCTCGATCTCTTCCGGATAGACATTGCGGCCGCCCTTGATAATGATGTCTTTCACCCGTCCGGTGATGAAGATGTTTCCTTTGGCGATGTATGCAAGGTCGGCACTGTCGAGCCAGCCATCGCGGATCAGCGTGGCCGATTTATCGGGCAACCGGTAGTAGCCGGACGTTGCGGATGGCCCGCGAAACTCCAGCCTGCCCTGATGCCTCTCCGGCAACTCGCGTCCCAGGCTGTCGACAATGCGCACCTCATGGCCCGGCAGGGGCATGCCGCTCGACACGAAAGACATCGCATGGGCGTTCGACGCGCCTGCCTTGACCGCCAATCCGGACACTGACAAGGCCTCGCGGCTGATCTCCTCGACGATTGGCTCTTTCTCTATCGCCGAGAAAGCGAGACCTACCGAACTCTCTGCGAGGCCATACACGGGGGTCATCGCCTCGGGCATGAAACCATAACGCCCGAACCGCTCCGAGAACCGCCGGATCGTCTCCGGACTTACAGGTTCAGCCCCGTTTGCCACCATGCGCAGGGACCCGAGATCGAGCCCCTCGAGGGCGGCCTCGTCGATCTTGCTGACGCAGAGTTCAAAAGCGAAGTTGGGCGCAGCAGAAAGCGTCGCCTTGTTGCGGTGGATCGCCCAGAGCCAGCTTTCCGGGCGCACTATGAACCGCAACGGCGACAACACAACAACCGGCGCTGCATAGTAGAGGCTGCCGAACCAGGCACCAATCAGGCCGAGGTCATGATAGAGCGGCAGCCAGCTCACGAAGACGTCCCGCGAAGATGCGCCGATGAAACCACCCATGGCACGGATGTTTGCCAGCAAGTTGGCGTGAGTGAGCATCACGCCCTTGGGGTCTCCGGTGCTGCCGGATGTATACTGGAGCATGGCAAGATCACTGGCCTCGCGGGGGATCGCAAGAGTTGCATCCGGCGCGCCGCGCAGATCTTCGACGACGCTCACGCCACGCAGAGTGTCGATCTGCCCCCCGAGTAGCCCGGCAAGCTGCCGGCCTTCACTGGGAACCAGCAATAGTGCGGCTTGTGAGTTCCTCAAGATGCCTGCCTGGCGTCTCAGGTGTTCCTCAAGTTGCGACAGACGCATCGGCGGATACATGGGAACCGGAACCGCCCCCGCCATCAACGCACCAAAAAAAGCCTCGAAGAACTCGCGACCCGTCGGCAACATGATGCCGATCCGCTCTCCCGGCTCCAGACCCCAATCGCGGAAGCCAGCCGCCAGGCGTCCCGCGGATGCGGCGAGGTCACGATAGGTTATGGAATCTGTCTCACGATAACCGTCAGACAAAAGGATATGGGGCCTGTCCGGATTATGTCGAACATGCCAGTCGAGGACACCCATCAGAGTGTTTTCATCCGCCGGCACGGCATCGGCGGCGGGCACGATGTGCCACTCCGCATGCTGCGTTATTTCAGCGACCTCCGATCCACTGGCCGATACGACCTCGGCAATCAGATCGGATGCTGTCTCGATACGTGTCAGGAGGTCGTCGGGAAGCCTGATCCTGAATTCCTTCTCCGTGCGCAGCAAAAGCTCGGCCAGTCCCAGGCTGTCGAGCCCAAGGTCGCGCTGCAGCAGGGATCCCGGTTTCGCACGCACTGTTCGCTGTGGATTGATCTCATGCGCGACGCCATTGGCGATAGACAGTACACGCGCCTCGACGGCAGCTTTTCCATCATGATCCTGCTTTGCTGCCTGTCTGCCCTTATTGGTCATTGCATTCCCCGTTTGCTGATCCTGTCAGTCGCCACAGCGTGGCCGCGATCACGGATCCTCTCGCCAATGTCCGGCTTGCAAAGGGCAAACTGGTCATCAGCTACTCATGCCCGGCGTAGAGCTGTTTAAACTCCGATCCAAACCGCTTCTCAATTTCCGCACGGCGAATTTTGAGCGCCACCGAGACGAGTCCGTCTTCCACAGTCCAGGGCTCGAGGCTCGCGTGGATTCGCCGGACCTGTGCGTACTCCGGCATCATATCGAGACGACGAGCGATGCGGGCAAGAAGCGCGCGCTCGCTGATGGGTGAGTTGGGTGCCGATGGATCTAGCCCTTGTTCTTCAGAAAAGCGGCGCCAGTGTTCAATATCGAGTACAGCAAGCGCCACTATCATGGGCCGTTCATTGCCGAGAACCATCACCTGTGCGAACAATGGATCGGCCATCAGACAGCTTTCGATATCGGAGGGCGCAAGTTTGTCACCGGTGGAAAGAACAACCAGATCGCGCATCCGGCCATGTACGTAAAGCCTTCCATTGCGCATCTCCCCCAGGTCACCGGTGCGCAACCACCCATCCCCGGAAAGAACCTCAGCCGTCTCTTTTGGCCTGTTCCAATAACCGGACATCACTGAGGGAGATTTGACCATGATTTCGCCATCGCCAGAAATACGGATCTTCATTTCGGAAAATGGCCGCCCGACAGATCCGGGTTCATATTCTGACAGACTGTCACCGGTCACGGGACCGGCCGCTTCGGCCAACCCATAACCCTCGACTAGGGGCAGGCCGACTGCCCTCAGCCGGGTAGCAAGTTGGGCAGCAATTGGCGCCCCTCCGCAGACAGCGATCCGCACCCGTCCGCCAAGATGCTTTGACAGTTTTTGCCCAACGAACCTTTCAAGCAGCCAATGCTGGAAGCGCACCATCAGACCGTCATTCTCGCGACGCCGTCCAAGTTTCCCCGCTCGACCAATGAGCCAACGTGCAAGTCGATTACCGGCAGCAAAACTCTCCACGCCGTTCCACAAACGCTCATAGATGCGTGGCACCCCCATGATCACGCTGGGCTGGATCGTGGCGAAGTCCTCAGGCAGCTTGTCTGGATTCCGGGCAAACACAGTCTCTCCGCCGCAGGCAATGGCAAGGTAGTACTCGGTAGTCCTTTCAAAGATATGTGCCATGGGCAGGAAGGACAGGAAGACATCCTCGAGATAGCCGGGATTTTTCTCAAGCGGCGCAAGCGCGGCGGCAAGCATGTTGGCTTGCGTCAGCATTACACCCTTGGGCCTGCCCGTGGTGCCGGAGGTATAGGTGATGGTCGCCAGGCTGCCGGCGTGGACTGCGGGATCAGCAGGAGTCGCTCCGGCTGGAAGCCAATCGGTGACGTTGACGCAACGGCCTGGGCGGCGTTCACCGTTATCGAGGCAGACCACCATGGCGATCTTGCTGAGATGATCCTTCTGCCCGGACATTGCCGTCCAGTGAGTTCGCTGCCCGGCCACGAGCAGCCGCGCACCCGTTTCAGCCAGTTGTTCGACCCATGTTGGCGGACCATCGGACAAGCTAAGCGGAACGACCACAAGACCGAGGCCAAGGGCGGCGATGTCGAAACAGACCCACTCAATACTGTTGTAGTGAAGGATGGCGACCCGATCACCTCGCTTGAGGCCGCTTGCAGCGAACGCAGTCCGCCAACACGCTGCTTGCTCAGACATTTCGCGCCACGTGCAGCCCTGCCAGCCGACGGCGGCGTCACGTTGCCGGTACGCAACCTTGTCCGGGCTCCGGCGGACACGTTCGGCGAACAGGCCGGAAATCGTGGAGACATCGCCTTTCCCAATACTGTCCAAAGTCTGCGTACTGTTAACCACTCATGGCTCCATCGTCTGGCGAATAGAGTAGCGTCCAGAGCAGTTGCCGCATTGAGGTTTATCAATTGTGCAAGTTTCACAGGCGCAAGGAAAATTTGATGATTTCACAATCGGTGCGCCAGCCTGAGTAGCTGAAGAGCGGAACCCTTGCCGCAATCATCACGGCTATGATGACTCCAAGCACAACCCTTTGTCGCATCATCTCTGTGCCGGATTGGTCGCGCTGAGGCCAAGAAGCAACCCAAATCCAGGCGACGCTCAACTCACATGACCAGAGCGCAGTTCTTGAATGGCCTTGCGAACCTTTTCCCATTGTTCGGCTTCGCTTGCCTTGCCTTCGGCCCTCAAGTTCGAGGCTTTTTGTGCGGCTTCAGCTTCAGCTTTGTCTCCATGGGCATCAAGCAATGCCCTTGCGTACTCTGCAATTTTTACCGTTTCCATTGGCTCATCTCCTTCTGCCTGATCAGCACTGGTCATTTCAGCGAATTGTGGACGTTAGACAATTCTCCCTCAAGGCGGGGGCCAAAAGTCAGATCGCTACTCGTTTCAATCGGTCGGCTCTCATAAGCGGCCCATTCACAGACAAATTTGTCACTGCTTCTCACTGCCAAAATCGCTTATAAATTCAAGCGGTAAAGGAAACACGATCGTATTGGTCTTGTCGCCGGCTATGGTCTGAAGGGTCGTCAGGTAGCGCAACTGCATAGCCTGGTTCTGTTTTGCCAGTATCTCGGCAGCCTCGAAGAACTTTTCGGCGGCCTGGAATTCGCCTTCCGCGTCGATGATCTTGGCCCGACGCAAACGCTCGGCTTCGGCTT
>JAHEJE010000202.1 GCA_024639035.1 Alphaproteobacteria bacterium | reverse complement strand
CCCGTTGCAGCCAGAGGGCGCCGGGCTCTTCGTTCATGTGCTCAACGGAGCCGCCCGGGTGGGTCAGCTCATAAGGGCTCATCGAGGCATCGCCGACGAAGATCAGCTTGTAGTCGGCCGGGTAGGTATGGAGCACGTCCCAGGTGTCGATCTTTTCCGTGCGGCGGCGCGAATTCCGTCTCCACACGCCCTCGTAGATGCAGTTGTGGAAGTAGAAATACTCCATGTGCTTGAACTCGGCCCGGGCGGCGGAGAACAGCTCTTCGCAGGAGCGGATGAACGGGTCCATCGACCCGCCGACGTCGAAGAACAGCAGCACCTTGATGGTGTTGCGTTTTTCCGGCACCAGTTTGAGGTCGAGATAGCCCTTGTTGGCAGTCGAGCGGATGGTATCGTCGAGGTCGAGCTCTTCCGGTGCGCCCTGCCGGGCGAACTTGCGCAGGCGCCTGAGTGCCACCTTGATGTTGCGGGTGCCGAGTTCGACGCTGTCGTCGAGGTCCTTGAACTCGCGCTTGTCCCACACCTTGATGGCGCGGTTGTTGCGGTTGCCGTCCTGGCCGATGCGGATGCCGGCCGGGTTGTAGCCGTAGGCGCCGAACGGTGAGGTGCCGCCGGTGCCGATCCATTTCGAGCCGCCCTGGTGGCGTTTTTTCTGCTCTTCCAGGCGCTTCTTCAGCTCCTCCATGATCTTGTCCCAGCCGCCCAGCGCCGCGATCTGGGCCTTTTCCTCCTCGGTGAGGAATTTTTCGTTCAGCTTGCGCAACCATTCCTCGGGAATGTTGGCCAGCAGTTCTTCCTGCGAAACCGAATCAAGTCCCTTGAAGACGTGGCTGAAAACACGGTCGAATTTGTCCAGATTGCGCTCGTCCTTGACCAGTGCCGAGCGCGAAAGATAGTAGAAGTTCTCGACCTGGAATCCGGCCAGGCCGGACTCCATCGCCTGCATCAAGGTGAGGTATTCCTTGAGCGTGACGGGAAGGCCGATCTGTTTCAATTCGTTGAAGAAGGTGATGAACATGGCGGCGTTTTAGCCCGCCGGTTTCGATCTGTCACCTGTCGCCTTATGGATCGCCGCGGCGAGGCCTTCAGGGTCATCGGTGCCAAGCCGCAGCATCTTGCCGTCGGCACGGGTCACTTCCACGGCGTCCAGCCCGGAGACGTTGAACAGCCAGCCGTTGCCGTAGTAGCGGATGCCCCAGCCCCATTTCCAGTTGTTGCGCACCTGCTCGGCCACAGCGATGTCGGCGACGGCGAGGGATTTCTTCAAGATACTGGGGCCGAACCACCAGTTGAGCTGGCCGCCGTTGATTTCCACCGTCATGCTGCCGAAGACAAAGGAAATCGCCATCGCCACAACGACCACGACGAGGGCCACCGCAGAGGCTTCAGGCGCCACCAGGTAGATGATCAGGGCGGTGACGGCGGCAACTGCCGTGGCGGCCCATCTGATGACGTGACCGTGCTGACGATGACTGTACTGCGGTGTCTCGTTGCTCAAAACTTCAGCCGCAGGTTCAGGATGCCGCGGGGCGCCGGGGGCTCCTCGTTGAAATTGGTGCCGGTGAAGTTGTGTCGGCGGTTGAAGCCGAATTGCGGTTCGGGATCGGGGCCGCCGCCGAGCGACAGGGTGCCGGAGCTGTCGCCTTGCGGATCGTAAAGCTGTTGCAGCACATAGCCCTCTTCGCGGGCCTTCTTGTCGCGAGCTTCGAACTCGGTCTGGCGGGCAAAGAAGTCGTTGAACTGCTGTTCCACGGTATCGGCCACGGCATCGCCGGCGAACACCGCCATCAGCGCCGATGCGAACACGGTTGCGAGAAAACTCTTCGGCATGACATCATCGTCCTTACCCCCCAAACACACCGGCATTAAAGGCCATGCCGGCGCGGGCGTAAAGTCACTTGGTACACAAATCGCCGCGTGCGTGCGGTTCAACTCACGCCGCAGCCTGCCATGACTTGATGGTCTCCAGCGGCCACAGCAGCATGATGATGTTGAGGATCAGGCCATCGCGGATCATATAGCCGACAAACAGCTCTGCGGCGACGAACAGTGCGATGCTGAGCCACACGGGCGCGCGCCAGGCAATCAGGAAACCGATCATCATCATGACGATGTCGGCGGTCGAGTTGAGAATGCTGTCGCCGTAGTAATCGAGTGAAATCGTCGCGTCGCGATAGTGCTGGATTACCATATCGGTGTTCTCGACCAGCTCCCACGCGGCCTCGATCAGGGTTGCGATGACGAAGCGGGTCGAAAGCGGCTGGCGCGCCAGCAGATAGCGCAGGCCGAGATAGAGCAGAAGTCCGTGCAGCACATGGCTTGGCGAATACCAGTCGAGCAGGTGTTGGGAGTTTTCCGAACTCATCGCTTCGCCATGCCACAGCTTGACATAGCCGCAGGTGCACATCGGTGTGCGCCCGAGCAGCCACAGGCCGGCTATGGCGGCAACGACGATCAGCGCGATGAGGCCAGAGTGACGCCAGGATGAGAACGGCCCGGTCGCCAACTAGGCCTCCTTTGCCAAGGCGCTTTTCTGGCGGATCGCCTCGGTGAAACGCTTCAGGGTCGGCGATATCTCCTCGCGCGGGATGATGATTTCAACGAGCTGAAAGGAACTGTCGTCCTGCCAGGCCGCTTCCAGCGCATCGGCCAGCGCCTTGCGGGTTTCAACGCGAACGCCCTTGCCGCCGAGCGATGGGGCGATGTCGGCGAATCTCCAGTCGTCCAGGTCGTTGTAGCCGGCGTCGGCCTGGAACGCCTTGAGCATGCCCCAGGCGGCGTTGTTGAACACCAGTACGATCGGATTGAGGCCGAGCCGGCGGCAGTTGCCGAGCTCCCAGCCGGTCATCTGGAAGGCACCGTCGCCGACCAGGACGAGCGGACGCAGGCCCGAGGCGGCCTGCAGGCCGAGGCCGAACGGTATGCCCGGCCCCATGGTGGCGTAATAGCCGGGCGCGACCAGCGCCGTGTGGGCCATGTCCATGGCGGTGAACAGGCAGTCGCCGATGTCGGAGGCGATCGGCATCTTGCCGTGGCGGACAAACAGGTCGTTGACGGCGGTGGCGATGTCGAGGGGCTTGATCGCGGCATCGTCGGCCGGCAGGCCGGTTGGCGCTGCCCAGTCCACAGGCTTGGCGCTGCCCAGCGGTTCGGCAATCTCAAGCAGGGCATCGACAAGGTCGGGCAGCGGGATGTCGGGATAAAGATGGTGGTTGAACTTGACCTGACGGCCGAAGGCCTGGGCGGCGTGGCGCATGTCGACCTGGCGCTTGGAGACGCCGAAATTGGTATCGCACATGATGACACCGAGCATCAGCAGGCCGTCGGAACGCTCCACTTCCTCGCGCACGCCGTCTTCGCCGGCCAGGCCGAGATAGGTGCCGGCGAACGGGGCGCTGGTTTCGGCCAGAATGCCCCGGCCCATGAAACTGGTGACGGTGGGAATGGCGAGCCTTTCGGCCAGTGCCGCGACCTTTTTCTCCAGCCCGTAGCGGCGCACCTCGACGCCGAGCATGAGGGTCGGTGAGGTCGCGGCCTTGAGCAGGGCCATAACCTGGCGGGCGCAGGCCTGCGCCGCTTCCGGTTTGCCATGCGAGGACACATAGGCCGGCACGGGCGCGCAGGCCACGTCGACCATGTCGCGGGGAAACTCGATATAGACCGGCAGCGACAGCTCGCGCGCCATGGTCAGGACACGGGCGATCTCGGCCGGTGCCGTCTCCGGGTCGTCCAGTACCGCCTGGGCGCAGGTGACCTCATTGTAGACCAGGCGCTGGCTGTCGAGATGCTTGACCTGGTGGTGCAGGCCGAGCCCCATCTTGCCCTCGGCGGCGCCCGGCGCGCCGGAGATCACCACCAGCGGTGACTTTTCGGCATAGGCCGTGGCCACCGGGTTGACCATGTTGAGGGCGCCGGCGCCATAGGTGACGACGGCCACGCCCAGGGTGCCGCGGTAGCGCCCGGCGGCATCGGCAGCAAAGCCCACGGCCGGTTCATGGCTGAGGGTGTAGAGCGGCAGGATGTTGCTGGTTTCGATATGGCGGAAGAATGGCAGGGCGAAGTCGCCCGGAATGCCGAAAACCTCATCGGCGCCATAGTCCTTCAACGCCTGGAGGAGAGCAGTGGAAATGTTCATTTGCGCGCGTCCTTGTAGTGCCGGTCAGGCAGGGTTTGCACGATGGTTGTAGCGTGCATTGGGGTCGGCGGAAAGTGCTCGCGGTGGAACTTCCCCTCCCTTAGAAAAGGGGAGGGTCAGGGTGGGGATTGATGGCGGTGCCACATACAGAAACATTGCTGAACGGTACCGCCATCAACCCCCATCCCGACCTTCACCCTTTCTGGGGGAAGGGGTCATATCGCACAGTGTCGCCGTCGCCGGCGTCAATACCAGATCCCCATCTTGTGCCAGCGGATGCGGGGTGGGCTGATGATGGGGACGATGGTCTTGCGTGGCGGGCGGTGGACGGCTTCGGCCAGGATCGACGGCGTTCCCGGCTTGCGCAGGGCCTTCAGGCGTTCTACCCGATCCTCGGTCTTTGGGTGCGAGCGCAACAGGGAAGGATGCGGCGAACGCCCGCCCGGCAGCACGATGCTCTCCCACATCTTGCCCTGCTGGCGCTCCAATGTCTGCAGAGCCGAGGCCAGCCCGTCCGGATCGCCGGTCAGGCCTGCGGCGTCGAGGTCGGCGTCGTACTCGCGGGCCCGCGACAGGGCCAGTTGCAGCAACCCGCCAAGGGTTGGCGCGGCAAGCAGCAGCACGAAGCCAAGCCAGGGAATTTTCATGCCCGCAGCCAGATTTGCCGGGATCGAGAAGATCAGCCCGAACAGCCCGAACGTCGACATGAAGCTGGTCATGCGGTTGAGGACATCGGCGAGCGCCATCACCTTCAGATCGCCGGAGCGGATGTGGCTGACCTCGTGGGCCAGAACGCCTGCCAGCTGGCGCAGGGTGAGGCCGCGCAGCAGGCCATCGGTCACCGCAATGGCTGAGTCCTCCGGCTTGCCGACGGCAAAGGCGTTCATCATCTGGCTCGGCACGTAGTGCAGCGTTGGCACAGAAGACAGATCGGCGCGGGCCGTCAGTTTGCGCATGATGTCGTGCAGTTCGGGCAATTCGTCGGGCTGGAGCGGCCGGGCCTTGTACAGCCTGAGCACCAGCCTGGGCGAGACCCGACTGGCCGACCAGACCCCGAACGCGCCAATCAACGCCGCCCAGACAATCCCCCCGGCGCCATAAATCATCCAGGCAATCACCGCCATCAGCAGCCCGGTGCCGACGATCAGCAGCCAGGTGTGAATGGTGTTGCGCCGGTTGTGACGACGTATCTCGTCCTGGTTCAGATGAGCGGCGGTCATGGGGGTAATGTAGGGGGAGAGAATGGGGAATACTATGGGCCGCGTCTGGCCGCCACGGCGGCGTCATGTAACCTAAATAGTCCGCCACTACCTCCAAGGCTGTCATCACCCGG
>JAHEJE010000201.1 GCA_024639035.1 Alphaproteobacteria bacterium | reverse complement strand
AGCGGTATGGCGAACTCTGCGCGCGCGAGGCGCAGCGCCGATGATCCGCATCGCCATGTGGTCGGGCCCACGCAACATCTCAACGGCGATGATGTATTCCTTCGCCAGCCGGGCCGATTGCACGGTCTGGGACGAACCGTTCTATGCCTTTTATCTGGCCAACGCCGGCATCGAGCACCCGATGAATTCGGCGGTGATCAGTGCGGGTATCGCGGATTACGGCCAAGTGGTCGAGCGCTGCCGTGCGGGGCCGGAAGAGCCTGTGCCGGTCTTCTATCAAAAGCACATGACCCACCACATGCTGCCGGGATACGACCGCGGCTGGATGGAGGATGTTACCAACGCCTTCCTGATCCGGTCGCCGGAGCGGGTTCTGGCCAGTTATGCCCGCAAGCGCGACGAGGTTGAGTTGCGCGACATCGGCTTCCTCGAGCAGGCGGAGATCTTTCGGGCAACGGCCGATCGCCTCGGCACACCGCCGCCGGTTGTCGATGCCGATGATATCCTTGCCGATCCGCACGCCACCTTGTCGGCGCTGTGCGAAAACATCGGCATTGCCTTCGATGCAGCGATGCTGTCGTGGCCGGCAGGTCCCAAGCCCTTCGATGGCGCCTGGGCACCGCACTGGTACAACGCGGTGTGGCAGTCGACGGGATTCCAGACCCCGCCTGAGGCCGCCGAGATCGCGCTGCCCGATGCCCTTCGGCGCATCGCCGACCAGGCGCGGCCGCTCTACGCGGAGCTGAAGGCGTTCACGCTTTAACTTCGCCGTTTTCGGGGCTCTCACCGCCCTGGCCGGCAAACACGAAGCGCTGGTAGATGAAGCCGATGCCGACCAGACTGAGGCCAAGTCCGAGGAACGAGGCAACCCGGTAAAGCCCCTCCAGATCGTCCATGTCGACGAGAAACACCTTGAGCACGGCAACGACGATCAGCGCCAGAGAGGCATAGCGCAGCTCCGCCCGGCGCAAGAAGATCGCCGCGAACAGAATGCCGAACGCTGCCGCCAGCCAGACCGCGGAATAGGCGTAGGACTCCGCATCGCCGATATCGGGCCGCATCCAGGACCCCTGGAAGGCATGGCGGGTTTCGAAGGTCAGCCACGCCCAGCCGAGCACGAAGCAGGCGGCGCTGAGCACCCCGCGGACGAACTTGTGCAGCAGCTCACGCGCCTGCCAAACGATTGCACCGATCATCACCGACGGGATCAGATAGGCTGGCGCCAGCGTATTTGCGATTGGCCATGGGCCGACCCGGACGCTCCACAACAGCGGGCCCAGTAACAGCAGCGATAGAAGCAATGCCGTCGCCGTGCCCAGGGCGGTGAGGATTGCCGCCGCCCACCAGTTAATGAGCCGCCGGTCCTTGACGAAAGCTCGCCAACGGCTCCAGCTGAGGATCAGCCATGAGCTTGAATGAAGCCCCGCTTCGAGCAGTTCGAAGCGGGTCGTGTCCAGCGAACCGGCGGACAGGACACGGATTTCCGCCGAGATCAGCAGTGTCAGAAACAACAGTCGGCCACCTTCAAGCGTCGAGACCAGATAATCGTCGGCGGATTTCCTGAACATCACGAAGGCAGCGTGGAACGCGATCAGCGGCAGGCCATAGCCATAAAGCACCCACTGGTCCGCGATTGGCGATGTGCGCGCATAGTCGAGCAGGAACGGGTTGAGTGCCAGCCGGGCGATGGACACCGCGGCGATGACCAGAGCAACCCGGCGCAGCATCGGCAGGCCGAGCCGATCGATGATCCAGGCAATGGCCGGCAGTTGTGCTGCAAGTGCAACCGTGAGCCAGGCCTCTTTCAGAACGAACACCAGCGCCAGCGAGACCGCCGCGACCACGCCGACGGCGATGATGCCGACCGGCAGTTCCAGCGCATCATCGTCCCCGCCCTGGCGCAGCCATGCCGCACAGCCAACCAGCGCCGTGGACAGTGCGAGGGCGACAAACGCCCACTGGCGGTCTGAAAGATGGTACGGGATAGCCGCGTAAAGCCCGGCCAGAAGCAACACGGGAACGCTGGCCGCCATCGCCGCCCAGACATAGGGCCGCGCCGCCGCTCTCAGCCGCCAGAAGGTTCCGGCAAGCCATGCAAGCCCAAACCCCAGCGCCCAGTTGAACAGCCGCGCCACTTCCTGTTCGCCGGCCAGAACGGACGGCACATAGGCATAGCCCAGCGCCAGCAGGATCAAGTCGGAAAGATCGTTGCCGGCACTCCAGGCGGCGAACACCAGCAGGATCATTACCCCGGCGAGCATCGCAAGACCGTCGAACCGGTCACGCCAGACCGCCGATCCGGCGAGGAAAGCGGACAGCAATGCTGTCGAAATCAGAAACGGCGTCGAGAATCCGCACACCAGGCCGAGCGCCACCATCAGCAGAGCACCGGCAATGGCCGCGACCCACACCGCCATGTCCGCCCGGTGCGGCGGCGGCAGACCCGCCCAGATCGGTGGCGATGTGTCGTCACTGGCCCGTCCTGCATGCCACACCTGGATGCCGACGAACGCGATCCAGTAGCCGGCCAGCACGCTCTCGTCGCCTGGCAGAAAAGGTCCGGCAAGCCACAAGCCGGTCCACAATGCGGACCCGGCAATGGCGCCGAACCCGAGCCACCACCATGGCCGATACCACATGACGGCCGCGCAGGCCGCCGAGACGATCAGCAGATAGCCGAACAGCGCCAGCGCCGACGGGCTTTCCGATGGAATCAGGGCCGGCGTGGCGAACCCGGCAAGCAGGCCAAGTACGGCGACGAAGACGCCATGCAATACCGACAGCGCGAAGGCGGCAATCGCCACCATCGCAAGCAGGATGAACGCGGTCAGCGGCCCGATCAGACCGTACAGACCGTGGGCGGCATAGAAACTGCCGAACAGTGTTGCCAGTCCACCCGCGGTGAGGGCCTGGGGCACGTAATCCGGCCTCAGCGAAGCAATGGCGCGTTGCTGCGGCCGGCGCCGCACATACTCGCCCGCTGCAGCGAGCGCCAGGCCGAGCACAACTCCGGCGATGATCCGTCCGCGCGGTCCGAGCAGACCGTGTTCGGCCACATAAAGGATGAGGAAGTAGCCGGCGATCGCCAGCGCCACGCCGCCAAGCCAGACCAGCCAGCGCGACGTCAGCTCCTCTTCAAGCCGACCGGCAAAGGATTTCTTCTCCGGTTCAAACGGTTTAACCGGTTCGGGCGGTTGGGTCGGCTCGGGTGGGGCCTCCGTTTCGGCCATTGCTGCGACGTCATCGGGCGCTTCTTCGGCTTGCTTGCTCTCGCCAGGCAACGGGTCAGCAGGGGCGGTCGCTGCCTCGCGGGTTTCTGGGACAGCCGGCGGTTCGCGAGATGCCGTGCTGGCACGGACCGGTTGGCCGAGGCGCGTGTCGAGGTCGCGGTAGCGCGCCTCCAGTCGGTCCAGCCGCCAGGTGATACTGGACACCCGAGACAGGGCAACCATAGCAAGGACAAGCGGCCCGAAGATGAGGCCGATACCGAGCAGACCGATGAGCAATTCGAGCATGGCGCACCTTCTCCTTGCCGCAGCCAGGTGAAGTGTAGCCGATTCCATTGCAATGATGTGAAATTCAGGTGGCGCAGGAGCCGGGTGAACGCGTCACCGCAGGCCTGGATGAACGACCCCCGTGAGACCGTGGTCCGGCCAGGGCCTACAAGTCGTCTAGCGCACCATGTGCACAGGGGTTTCCGGCGCGTTGACGTCCGGCAGCGTCTGGCCGCCTTCCTTCTCGACCAGAAGCTCGACCTTGCGCAGCTCGGATTCGGCCTCGGCAGCCTGAGCCTCGGCATCCTTCAGCTGGGTGTCGAGCTCACCGATCGATTTCTGCAGATTGTCACGCCGGCCGCGGATCGACTTTGCGGTCATGGAATAACTGTAGTGTGCCGGGTCGCTGACGCCGGTACGCTCTTCTTCCATCTCGATCTGCTGATCGAGTTCGGCAAGTTTGCGGTTGAAGTCGGCGATCATCAATTCGATGTCCGCTACCTGCTGGCGTTTCTCCTCATGGCGGAAACGCTGCAACCTCAGCATTGTGTCTTTAGAACGCATAAGACCGTGCCCCATACTCATCGACGCTACTCACTCACATGACCTCCGGCCTGACGCGGCATTGCACTTGGCTTAAGTGCAGGTGTGGGACGTCATTTTCTTTTCTCGCCCGACCGAATCACATAGCGTGCGGTTCAGGCTGTCCGCAATGATGAACGAACGGACTTAAGGTCAGGTAAACCGACTATTGAAAGTTGGTAAATACACCTCCGACCTTTGGGATGCAGGTACATTTTGCGTCTCCGCCCGCGCGCCCGATTGTCATCGAGGTTCCGGGGTTTGACGGAAAGCGTTAAGTTTGTTGCGAAAATTAGGTTTTGTTAACCTTTGCCGGCTTATCCTTGCCATCAGTGTTAATCGATAGTTAGCCTGCCGTTACCGCTGAGTTCCCGGTTTCAGCAGCATCTGCGGAAATCTAGCAGGTCCTAAAGGGGATACTTATGAGGGTTCTTCTCATCGAAGATGATTCAGCCACCGCCCAAAGCATCGAGCTGATGCTGAAATCGGAAGGCTTCAATGTGTACACCACCGATCTCGGTGAAGAGGGCGTGGACCTCGGCAAACTCTATGATTACGATATCATTCTGCTCGATATCAATCTGCCCGATATGAGTGGCTATGAGGTCCTGAAGACGCTTCGGGTCTCCAAGATCAATACGCCGATCCTGATCCTGTCCGGCCTGGCCGGCATCGAAGACAAGGTCAAGGGCCTCGGCTTCGGGGCCGATGACTACATGACCAAGCCGTTCCACAAGGACGAATTGGTGGCCCGCATCCAGGCTGTCGTGCGTCGCTCGAAGGGCCACGCCCAGTCGATCATCACCACCGGTGAATTGCAGGTTAACCTCGACACCAAGACAGTTGAGGTCGGCGGCCAGCGCGTTCATCTGACCGGCAAGGAATACCAGATGCTCGAGCTCTTGAGCCTGCGCAAGGGCACGACGCTGACCAAGGAGATGTTCCTGAACCATCTCTATGGCGGCATGGACGAGCCGGAACTGAAGATCATCGATGTCTTCATCTGCAAGCTGCGCAAGAAACTGGCCAGCGCCGCCGGCGGCAAGAATTTCATCGAAACCGTCTGGGGCCGTGGCTATGTGCTGCGGGAAATGGACAACGACAACGAAATGCGCGAGAGCGCCTGACCCTCTTACGTTGGGAGTGGGAACCCGAAGCCCCGGCCGTCTGGCCGGGGTTTTTTCGTGATGCTGCAGCCTTCAGCGGTTGTCTTCACCGGCGCCCGTCGCAAGCTCTAGAGCACTTTTCGATCATACGGGATCACTTGATGGAGCCAAATTCGTTTATATGGCAGGCGCGGTGCGCAGCGCGATGCGGTGCATCGGGCAAGCGCTGCAACGCACCAGATGGGCGAATTTGGCCCACCGCAGGCCGGATTTCCGCGCCTCCTGGACGTCACCATGCTC
>JAHEJE010000013.1 GCA_024639035.1 Alphaproteobacteria bacterium | reverse complement strand
CCAGCTGCACTCACGATGACCGTGTGGCCACCAGGAATGTCGTACTGGATAGAGCCGCCGAATACCGGAACGTTGGTTTCGGTCTCCGAAAGGGGCTCTTCAATGCCGAGGTGAACCGTCAGCGGGCCGCTCGTGTAACGCAGTTTGACCTGCGGATCACGCGAGTAGGTCCAGCCAGCCGAACCAGCAAAATCAACCGTGCTGATGCCGAGCGGCAGCAGGGCAGCGACACGCCAGGTCTGACCGATGATCAGGGTCAGGTTCGGGGTCATGTCCCACTCGCCATAAGCGTGGCGCAGACGGAAGTCATCGGTGGTGCCGTAGTTGCCGCCCTCGAAGTCACCTTCAATCCGTGTACGGATCTGGCCGATAGCCGTATCGACTTTCGACTTGATGCCGAAACGCGACTGCTTGGCATGGATCGTGATGTGATCGTCGCCGTTGTCGGTCAGAACCGAGGACCAAGCCGTCGACACGTCGAAGTCATTGTCCTGGAAAGCGTAGATCACGTCGCCCTTGACGTAACCGTAGACGGTTACTTCAGCGACAGGTGCCGGCAGATCGGCGGTTGGCGTAACTGCTACGGTGAAGCCGCGGTCCGTAGGACCCTGGTTGACCCGGTCGGTGACCGACTCATTGCCCCAGTTGGCATTGCTGCCCTGGCCACGACCATAGGTCATGTAGCTATAGCCTTCCGGAAGCTGTGCAGCAGCCGGTGTGGACTCTAGCGTGTTTACGCGGGACTGCAAACCTTCGAGCTGAGCCTTAAGGGCTGACAGCTCATCGGCCTGCGCTCCGGACGCCATGACACTAAGTGCCGCACCGCCCAAAAGTGCCCGACGAAGCCACTTTGTTTTGGTCATTATATTTTCTCCCACATCTCTGGAGTGTTGCATTGCCCCCGAGTCCCCTCGTACCGGTTCTGGGAAGCGCGTTTAGTGTGACTCGCACACATGAGCTTTTGTCGTCTGATCGGGTTAATATGTCAACAAACAGGACGGCCAAATGGGGCTTTCTGGTGCCTGAACCGTTTGAAAATCGACCCTTGTGGTATTTTTGACACAAGGCAAAGCGGCTAAAACGTCAAAAAGCAGCGTCGATGGCCCACAATAGCGCTTCATGGGGTGCCGATTCAATGAGAATCGCAAATCTTAACAAGAAGTTAAACCATGGCTGCGGCGTCCGGGCCGATTCCGACGCTCACATTGCCCGCTATTTGTCACGGCCGCTCGGGCCGCGCGTGGCAACCGCTGTCGCGAACAGTGGATTCGCCCGCCGGATGCCGTTATATTCGCCAGGAATGGCCAATTAGTCGTGCCAAAGAAGCAGACATCAAGGGGGAATCGACGAATGTATTCGACTTACACTGGTTATGGATGGGATCACTCGCCAGATCGTTCCGGCACCGAATCGCCCCCCATCCGCGCCAAGGTTGCAGCCGCCAGACGTGCTGCTGAGCCGCCGGTAAAGGCCCCCAAGGCCGCGGCTGTGCCCATGACCGCCGCCGCGCCGGCACCGGCGCCGGCAATTGCGCCGAAACCGCAGGCCACGGCCGTCGCCGCCACCGGGAAACCGAAGCGGCCGCAAGGATTGGCCAAGGCGCGCGGCGGCAAGGCCGACAATCTGCAGATTATTTCCGGCGTCGGACCGAAACTCGAAAAGACCCTCAACGGGCTGGGGTTTTATCATTTCGACCAGATTGGCCGCTGGAAGCGCGATGAAATCGACTGGATCGATGAGCATCTGCGGTTCAAGGGCCGAATCGACCGCGACAAGTGGATCGATCAGGCAAAGCTGCTGGCCGCCGGCGATATGGAGGCGTTCTCCAAGCGATTCGGCCCCGGCAAGCGCAAGTCTTGACGACTCAGCCCACGCGCTGAAGGGTTTGCTCGATGGCGGCGATCGCGTCCGGCTCGTTCAGAAACGGCGTGTGACCGCGCCCGGCAATGCTCACGGTGTGCAATCCCTTCAGCCGATGCTGCATCTCATCGAGTGTCGATGCGCTCAGCAGGTCGGAATTCTCACCGCGTATCGCTGCAACCGGCAACCCGTCGAGCGCCGCGAACATCTCCCAAAGATCGGGCAGGGGCGAGCTCAGGATGGTTTCCGGCGGCGGCAGGGTCTTGGCAAGCTGGGGATCGTAGTCCAGGACCGGCCGACCATCGCTATCGGCAAAGATCGTCTTGGCGAACGCCAGCCAGTCGCCGGCGGCAAGATCGAAGCCGGGATTGGCCGACTGCAGCATGTCGGCGGCACCTTGCCATGTGTCCACCGTCAGCGGCGTGCCGACATAACCGGCTATTCTCGCCAATCCGGCCTGCTCGATCACCGGGCCGACATCGTTCAGCACGACGCCATGCATGCGGTGCTTGAAGGCGCCGGCCATGAGCATGGCGATCAACCCGCCCCGCGACGTTCCGATGAAAAACGCCTTGGCAATCGACAGGTGGTCCATCAGTGCAATGACGTCGGCAAGTTCGTTCGGCAACTGATAGGTTTGCCAGTCTTCGGCGTAGTCCGACCGTCCGCGCCCGCGATAATCGGCGGCGATCACCCGGTGTGTTTGCCCCAAGAGGCTGGCAAGCGCATGGAATTCCTTTGAATTCCGGGTCAGGCCGGAGAGACAGATGACCGGCACCGGATCGGTGCTGCCTGAATTGTAGTCGCGCGCGAACAGGCTGAGGCCGTCGGCGCTGTCATATCGTAGCTCACCCCATTGCATGTGCGAGATCCCGCCGTTGCCCGCTCAGCACTCGACCAGAAGTTGCGAGATCGACTTGCTGCCGCCGGCGCCGCACGATGCCGCCCGGGTCGGTTTCGGCCCGTTCGGGTTGCCGCGCTCCAGATCGACCGACATGCCGGTCAGACGCTTGACGCCCAGCCGCGACCGGTAGACATGGACGTTCTGCAGCACCTTCTGGACATATTTCCGCGTTTCCGTAAACGGAATCGTTTCCACCCAGTCGATGGCATCGACTTTCGGGTCTCGCGGGTCGCCGAAGCGCTTGATCCATTGCCGCGCCCGGCCGGGACCGGCGTTGTAGCCGACAAAGGTCAATATATATGAGCCCTTGAAACTCTTGACCAAATCGCCGAGGTGGGCAGCGCCGAGCATGACATTGTATGAAGGCTGTGCCGTCAGGCGGCGGGTTGAGTGATTGCGGATCTTGTACTGCCGGGCGATCAGCTTTCCGGTTCCGGGCATGATCTGCATCAGGCCGCGGGCGCCGGCATGGCTCTTGGCATGAGGATGGAACTCGCTTTCCTGGCGCGACAGTCCGTAGACCAGCGCCCGCTCGACCGGCGGGCCGATCGACTTCCAGCTCGGCAGGGCACCACGGGGGTAGCCCCAGTCATCGATGTCGATGCCGCGCGCGCCGGCCATCTTGGCAAAACGCACCGACATCGCCGTTCCGCCTTCGGCTTTGACGATCGCCGCCGCCGCACTCATTTCCGAGGCGGTCTTGAAGCGCTCGCTGATGGCCCGCAGGAAACCGCCGGCTTGCGAGCCCACGTCGGCCTGGGTGAACAGCCGGAAGGCCCGGAGGAGTTCGTCGTTGCGCGCGGTCTTGCGTGCCGCATCGGTAATCGGCGCCGCGTTGATCCGGATTGCTTTGCGGCCATGCCCAAGCGCTTCGCGGGCCAACTGACCGTAATAAAGGGTCGGCGACGCGGCCGCGGCGCGAAATGCCTTGTCGGCGGCTGCCGCATTGCCCAGTGCCAATTCGCTCCGGGCGATCCAGTAATGGGCCCGCGAAGAATCGGTGCGGGTCCGCGCCTTGCTGGCCATGCGCCGGAAATGGTTGCGCGCGATTGGCGGCTGATTGAGCTTGCGCAGGGCCATCCAGCCCGACAGGAATTCGCCCTCGAGGAAATGTTTGCCGGAACTGAACCCGTGCGACGTCGCCAGCTTGTACAGGTCGTGCCAGCGCTTGTAGTTCGACGGGCTGAGCGACTGGCGGATGACCAGGCGCTTCTCGATCCACCATTGTTCGGGATCGATCAGCGCGGCATGCGATTTAGGTGCCGCCAGCAGCATGGCGCGGGCTTTGCCGAGCTTGTCCTTCTTGCGGTAGTAGCGCGACAGGGCATATTTCATCGCAATCTGTTGACGCATTGATTTCGGCAGCTTGCGGAAGGTTGAATCGGCGCCGTTCTTGCGCCGGATCAGCGCCCGCGCCACCTTGGCGGCGGCCACATGGCTTTTCGATATCCGCCCGGCCACCCGCACCGCTGCGCGCGTCTGCTGGGCCATGACCAGTGCCCACAGCCGGGCTTCGTGATCTGATTTTCGCAGCAACGATTTAAAGTGCCGTGCCGCATATGTTTCGCTGCTCGACCCCATCTTCGGGTCAAGCCAGGCCTTGAGCAGGCGGGCCCTGGCGTTGCCGGCACTGCCCTTGGCCTTTACGTAGCGCGCCCGGGCCAACCAGCCTTCTGGTGACTTGGGTTCACGCCTGGAGAAATGCGCAGCGATCTTTTCCAGCGGCATGGCGTCGGCCAGCAGCAGTGCCTCCGCGCGGGCCAGGATACTGCCGGTGTAGGGCCAATGCGGATTGGCCTCGACGAAGGCCATCAGCCGGTCGTAGCCGGAATCGCGCGGGTTGCGGCGGATGTAGAGCCATTCGACTGCTTTTACGGCAGCCCGGTTTCCCGACTTGCGGGCCAGGTTGCGCGCAGCATCGTATTTGCCCTTTGCCGCCAGCGCGACCGCCTGGACCGCTGTGTTGTTCTTGGCCTTGGTGCTTATCGATCCGGTTGCGCCATAAGTGATGTCACGGATCGCAGGTTCGCTGTCTTCCTTGCTGGCGTGGGCCGGTGCAAAGGAAAACATGGCGGCCATCAGGACCGATAGCGCAACAAGTGCCGCACAGCGATGATATGGTTTTCGCATGACTGGGTGCTCAGATATGCCGTCGCTCGTCTCACCGACATGAATCATAGTGGGCTTCCTAGTTATGAAATGCGACAGACGTGTGGCCAGCCGTCATGAGAATGCCGCATTTCGCAGCTGCTAAGCACGCTTGCTGCACAAACACAGAATGTTTATGGTGCCGCTGCTTGCGAGGCGACCGGGCAAGCCTAGATGATTATGGTTTCCGAAATGTTTAGGAGTGAATTCGGTGAAGTTCAGGGGATCAATTCCAGCTCTCATCACCCCAATGCGTAACGGCTCGATCGATGAGGCGGCATTTCGAAAACTGATCGAATGGCATGTCTCGGAAGGCAGCCACGGTGTTGTTCCCGTCGGCACGACCGGCGAGAGCCCGACCCTCGCGCACGACGAACACAAGCGCGTGATCGAAATTGCCGTCGAGACCGTTGCCGGCCGAATCCCGGTGATTGCCGGCACCGGATCGAACAGCACCGCCGAAGCGATTGATTTCACCAAACATGCCGAACAGGCAGGCGCGGACGCGGCCCTCGTGGTGGTGCCCTATTATAACAAGCCTAATCAGGAAGGCCTGTACCAGCATTTCAAGGCGGTGGCGCAAGCCGTCGACCTGCCGGTATTCGTCTACAACGTCCCCGGCCGCACGGTTGCCGACATTTCGGTGGACACGCTGGCGCGGCTGTCCAACGATCTGGAAAACGTCGTCGGGGTCAAGGACGCCACGGCGGACCTGACCCGGCCGAGCAGGCAGCGCCTGGCCAGTGGCGAGAGCTTCATCCAGCTTTCCGGCGAGGACGGCACCGCGCTCGGCTTCAACGCGCACGGCGGCACCGGGTGCATCTCGGTCACCGCCAACGTCGCGCCGCGCGCCTGTGCGGAATTCCAGGAAGCCTGCCTGCGCGGCGACTACGGCGCCGCAATCAAGGCGCAGGACCGGCTGATGCCGCTGCATTCGGCGCTGTTTGCCGACACCAGCCCGGGCCCGGTCAAGTATGCCGCCAGCCTGTTGGGATTGTGCCAGCCGGATGCCCGTCTGCCGATCGTGCCGCTGCGCGAAGAAACCAAGCAGCAGGTGCGCGATGCCATGGTGCACGCCGGCTTGCTGAATTGAGGCAAGAGCCTGACCGAATAGTCCTGAGGTGGTTTGATTTTGCATAAATTGTTCAATATCAAGGGTTTTTCCGCAACCAAGGGTGCCGCCCTTGGCAAGGAAACACCCGCCGAGAGTGGGCAATTTATGCAAAACCCGTATGGGCAGACCATGTTTTGGCGCTTTTTGCCGAAATCCAAAACCAAAGGGGTTCTACCCTATGGCTTTGAATTTCAACAAAAATCACCCAAAATATGGTCCGTCAAACCACCTCAGGACTATTCGGTCAGGCTCTAGCCATGTCTTCCAAAAGCGGCGGCGCCAAGCCGTCGCGCAAGGGCGGCAAGGTCGTGGCAGACAACCGCCGCGCGCGCTACGACTACGAACTCCTAGAGACCTTCGAGGCCGGTGTCGAACTGCTCGGCACCGAGGTCAAGGCACTGCGCCAGGGCAAGGCGAACATCGCCGAATCCTACGCCGCGGTCGAGGCCGGCGAGCTGTTCCTGATCAACTGCCACATCCCAGAGTACATGCAGGCAAATCGCTTCAACCACGAGCCGCGGCGCAAGCGTAAGTTGTTGCTACACAAAAGGGAAATTGCCCGTCTGGCCATCGGCATCCAGCGCCAGGGGCTGACCGTCGTGCCGCTCAGGCTGTTCTTCAACGATCGCGGCAGGGTCAAGCTCGACATCGCCCTGGCCCGCGGCAAGAAGCACTATGACAAGCGCCTGACCGAACGCAATCGCGACTGGCAGATCGACAAGGCCCGCCTGATGCGCGAGCGCGGCTGAAGCGGGCTATCCTGCGGCCAGTTGCTCTTTCACCAGCTCAAACACGTCTGCGAACATCTCCGGCGTCAGCCGCCGCGTGTTGGTGTTGTAGCGCGAGCAGTGATAGCTGTCGATGAGGGTCAGGTTATCGCCGATATCGTGGCGGGCGCCGTGGCCGAACGTGTAGCGGCTGCGGGTCAGGCCGCGGGTCATCAGCACGGCGTCGTGGGCGATGCGCCCCAGCGCCACGATGCAGCGCAACCGCTTCAGTTCAGCGATTTCGGCACCCAGAAAGCCGTTGCATTGCCTGATTTCGGCCGGCGTCGGCTTGTTCTCCGGCGGCAGGCAGCGCACCGCGTTGATGATCATGCAGTTCTGCAACTGCAGTCCGTCGTTCGGATCGGCCTGGTAAGTGCCGGTTGAATAACCGAAATCCGCCAGCGTGGCATACAGCAGGTCGCCGGCATAGTCGCCGGTGAACGGCCGCCCGGTGCGGTTGGCGCCGCGCAGCCCGGGCGCCAGTCCGACGATCAGCAGCTGCGCTGCCGGGTCGCCGAACGGCGGTACCGGGGCATTGAACCAGTCGGCGAACGCCCTGCGCTGTTGCTGGCGGAACTCGGCAAGACGGGGACAAAGCTGGCAGTCACTGTCCGGGCCGGCGGCGGACGGCTCAGGTTTCCGCATAGTCCTCGTCTTCGTAATCCTCGTCATCGCTGCGCGGATAGTTGCGTTCGCTGTTGGCCCGGCCGATTTCGTCCCGCAGATCGGTGATGTCGATGAACTGGTCCGCCTGCCGGCGCAACTCGTCGGCGACCATTGCGGGTCGCGTCGCCAGCGTCGAAACGACCGACACCCGGCGGCCCTTGTCCTGCACCGCCTCGACCAGTGAACGAAAATCGCCATCGCCCGAGAAGATCACGATATGGTCGAGACTGTCGGCGAGTTGCATGACATCGACGGCGAGCTCGATATCCATGTTGCCCTTGACCTTTCTGCGGCCCTGGGCATCGGTGAACTCCTTGGCCGGTTTGGTCACCACCCTGAAGCCGTTGTAATCGAGCCAGTCGATCAGCGGCCGGATCGGCGAATAATCGGCATCGTCGAGCAGCGCGGTGTAGTAGATCGCCCGCACCAGTCGCGCCCGTTTCTGAAAGCATTCCAGCAGGCGCTTGTAGTCAATGTCGAAATTCAGCGATCGCGAGGTGGCGTACAAATTGGCGCCATCGACAAAAAGAGCAATGCGTTCGTCGGGATGAAAATGCATTTTCAACAACTCCGGTCTGAAATAGGTCGATAATATCTGTCGGCTCAAATAGAATGAGCAGCGCATGGACTAAGCCCCACTTGGCCGCTTGTCAAACAGGGAAATGGCATGATCATTGTCGCATTGGGCAGCAACGTGGCGGGACCCTGGGGTACGCCAGAGGAGACGCTGCAGACGGCGCTGCGCCGCCTGGATGAGCATCCGACCACGGTCGTAGCGGCCTCCGCACTGCGAACCACCGAACCGTTTGGCATCACCGATCAGCCCGATTTCGTGAACGCGGCCGCCATCCTGCAGACCGAACTGTCGCCGCAAGACCTGATGGCACGGTTGCACGATGTGGAACTGCAGGCCGAGCGTCGTCGCACGGTGCGCTGGGGCCCGCGCACACTCGACCTCGATCTGCTCGACTACGACGGTGTCGTCATGCAGGGAAAGGGGAGCGCCATGGGGCATCAAGAGCCCTTGGTGTTGCCCCATCCAGGCATCCCGGAGCGCCGGTTCGTCCTCACGCCGGTTGCCGAGATCGCCCCGGACTGGCGTCATCCCGTGCTTCACAAGACAGCGCAGGAGATGCTCGACGACCTGCGGGCACCGCGCGACGAACTTGATGCATAACCGACACAGTTCGCAACAACCTGCATGTAAAGCAGACAATTTGCGTGAACAGCGCGCCGCGGGCGATTGACCTGAATGCGGTCGTTACGTAAGCCCATTTGTGAAAACTAAACGATTTTTGGCTATCAGGTGTGTTGGGTGAGTTCAAACAGAGCACAAGGGATGGACATGAAGAAGGTATTCATAACGCTGATTGCATCGCTCGGACTTGTGACCGGGATTGCCGGCGCCGAAGCAGCAAAGATCAAATACAATTTCAGCGGCAGCACGTTTTCCGACGAGCCGCGCAAACAGACCCGCCGGGTTTCGACCTCGGGCTACCGCGGCAAGCAGACCGTGTCGTTCCGGCGCAATCTCAAGCCCGGAACGATCCTGATCAGGACCCGCGAACGGCGGCTGTACTATGTGCTGCCGGGCGGCAAGGCGATCAAGTACGGCATCGGCGTCGGCCGCCAGGGCTTTACCTGGAGCGGCCGCCGGCGGATTTCGCGCAAGGCCAAGTGGCCGGGTTGGACACCGCCCAAGCGGATGATCGAACGTGAGCGCAAGAAGGGCCGCATTCTGCCGGCCCACATGAAGGGCGGACCCAACAATCCGCTGGGCGCGCGGGCGCTTTATCTTGGCAGCTCGATCTACCGCATCCACGGCACCAACCAGCCGCACACCATCGGCCGGGCGGTATCCAGCGGCTGCATCCGCATGTTGAACAACGAGGTGGTCGACCTCTACGGCCGGGCCCGTCTCGGCGCTTTGGTGATCGTCGAGTAGCGTGGCGAAAGCTGCAAGGCGATTGCGGATTGGCGGGCGGGCAGGCAACTGTCCGCTTGCTTTTTGTGCAAACCGGCACTACATAACCGCCAAAGTTTCCGGAAATTTCACCTGAGGATACCGAGCCCCCATGGCACGTGTTACCGTTGAAGACTGCATTGACAAACTTCCGAACCGGTTTGAGCTGGTGCTTCTGGCATCGCATCGCGCCCGGATGATTTCCCAGGGCACGCCGCTGACCATCGACCGCGACAACGACAAGAACCCGGTCGTCGCCTTGCGCGAAATCGCCGAGGAGTCGATCGATCGCGAGGACCTGCGCGAGGACTACGTGCACTCGATGCAAAAGCATGTCGAGGTCGACGAGCCCGAGGAGAGCGAAGTTCCTTTGCTCACCGGCGGCGAAATCGCCAGCCCGTCGCAAACCGAGGATGCTGTCGAAGAGTTCGACCGGATGACCGAGGAAGAACTGCTGCGCGGCCTGGAAGGTCTGCCACCGGCAGAAAGCCCCGGCAGCCAGCGCTCGGGCTACTGATCGCCGGCCGATGCCGGCAGACAGCGAATTCAGGCTGGGACGCGATGCCGCTCCCGGCCTTTATTTTTTGCCAAGCGCCGGCCCTGCCATCATACTCTGCTGATCGTTCAGAAAGCCGATAGCCAGGTTACGTTCCATGATGCGCCAGTACGAGCTTGTCGAGCGGGTCACCAAGTACGACCCCGATGCCGATGAGGCCCTGCTGAACCGTGCCTATGTTTATGCGATGAAGGCGCACGGCCATCAAACCCGCGCTTCCGGCGACCCGTATTTTTCGCATCCCCTGGAAGTGGCCGCCATTCTGACCGATCTGAAGCTGGATGACGCAACCATTGCCGTTGCCCTGCTGCACGACGTGGTGGAAGACACCGAAGCGACGCATCATGAGATCGAGGAGATGTTCGGCTCGGAGATTTCCGGGCTGGTCGAAGGCCTGACCAAGATCAAACGGCTCGATCTGGTGACCAAGGAGGCGGCACAGGCGGAAAACCTGCGAAAACTACTGCTTGCTGTGTCGAAGGATGTGCGCGTGCTGCTGGTCAAGCTGGCCGACCGACTGCACAACATGCGCACCCTTGAGCACATGCGACCGGACAAGCGCCTGCGGATTGCCCAGGAGACCCTGGATATTTACGCCCCGCTGGCCGGCCGCATGGGCATGCAGACGGTGCGCGATGAAATGGAAGACATCTCCTTCAAGGTGATCAACCCGGAGGCTCATGAAACCATTTCGGCACGGCTTGCGAGGTTGCGCGAGGACAGCGGCGATATCCTGCTGGAGATCGAGAAGGCTCTCGGCGAACAGTTGGAAAAGCACAATATCGCCGCCACGGTCACCGGCCGCGAGAAGCGGCCATACTCCATCTGGCGCAAGATGGAACGCAAACACCTGACACTTGGCCAGTTGTCGGACATTTTCGGATTTCGCTTGATCGTCGACACAACCGATGAGTGCTACCGGGCTCTGGGCATCGCCCACAAGACCTGGCGCGTCGTGCCCGGCCGGTTCAAGGATTACATCTCCAACCCGAAACAGAACGATTACCGATCGATCCACACCACCGTCGTCGGGCCGCATCACATGCGTGTCGAATTGCAGATCCGCACCGCGGCGATGCACGACGTCGCCGAACGCGGCATCGCAGCGCACGGCATCTACAAGGATGCCAGCAGCCTTGAAAGTGCGGTCAATGGCGTCCGGCTGCCGCATATCGAATCGAGTGCCTATCGCTGGTTGCGCCAGATGGTCGATACCCTTGCCGAAGGCGACAACCCCAAGGAGTTCCTTGAGCACACCAAGCTGGAACTGTTCCACGATCAGGTCTTCTGCTTCACGCCCAAGGGCGACCTGGTCGCGCTGCCCAAGGGAGCAAATGCCATCGATTTCGCCTACGCGGTCCACACCGACGTCGGCAACAGCTGTGTCGGATGCCGGGTCAACGGGCGTCATGCGCCGCTGATGTCGGAGCTTGAGAACGGCGATGAGGTGGAGGTGATCCGGTCCAAGGCCCAGGTGCCGCCGGCGGCCTGGGAGGGGCTTGCAAAGACCGGCAAGGCCCGCGCCGCGATCCGGCGCTCCACCCGCCTGGCGGTTCGCCGCCAGTATGCCGGCCTGGGCAAGGAGATCGTCGAGCGCCTGCTGTCGCATCACAATCAGAAGTACAACAAGAAGGAATTCGCCAAGGCGTTGCGGCGCCTAGGACTGAAGAAGGTCGAGGACGGGCTTGCTGCGATCGGCCGCGGCGAGGTCCAGAGTGGCGACATTTTGAAAGCCCTGGGCGTGGAACCGGGGGCTGAGGAAAAGGTCTCGACAGCGGCCAAGCTGGTTCGGCGCTTCCGACGCAAGAAGAAAAACCCAACCAAGAATCCCATCGCAATTCGAGGTGGCGACAATCGCCTGCCGATGACGATCTCCGAGGCGACCGGCGCCGTTCCGGGCGAGCGTATCGTGGGTATCCTCACCAAGGGGGAGGGCGTAACCGTCTACCCGATCTTCTCGCGTCAGCTGCAATCGCACGAAGAAGACACCGACAACTGGCTCGACCTGACCTGGGACATGGATGCAGTCGACGAGGCCCAGTTCTATCCGGCGCGCATCAAGGTGCTGATCCACAACGAAATCGGCGCCTTGGCCCAGGTCACACAGTTGATCGGCGAGCTGGGTGCGAACATCGAGAATCTGCAAATGGTCACCCGGGCCCGTGATTTCTATGACATCGACATCCTGCTGGGGGTTCACGATCTCAAGCACCTGACCACGATCATGTCGGGTCTGGAGGACAAGCCGCTGGTGAGCAAGGTGATCCGGGCAACCGGATAGTGTATTTTTCAGCGGCGTCACCGATGACGCACGTTGCAATTGCCGAGCAAGGGTATAAATAATGTAAAGGCTGTTTCTGGTCGATTTCGGCTGTTACGGCCATGACATCAACATGCAGGATGGCGATGCTGGATCGACAACAGGTTCTCGATGAGTTCCGTGCAAGCGGCGCATTGCTGGACGGTCACTTCGTGCTGTCTTCCGGCCTTCACAGCGCCCAATACCTGCAATGCGCCCGGGTTCTGATGGATGCCGCGCGAGCCGACAGATTGTGTGCCCGGCTGAAGCAGCTTGTCCGCGAAGTGATCCCCGACCAGATCGATCTGGTGGTCTCTCCGGCGATGGGCGGCGTGGTGGTCGGCTACGAGATGGGCCGTCAACTCGGTGTGCCGGCGATTTTCTTTGAGCGCGTCGACGGCAAGCTGGTTCTGCGCCGCGGGTTTGAGATTCCCGAAGGCGCCGCATGCCTGATGGTCGAGGATATCGTGACCACCGGCCTGTCGTCACGTGAATGTATCGCCGGGATTGTCGACCATGGCGGCAAGGTTGTCGGCGCCGCGTGCCTTATCGACCGTTCGGGCGGCGCGGCGGACGTGGGCGTGCCCCTGGTCGCCCTGGCGCGCCTCGATATCGAGACCTATGCCCCGGACGCGCTGCCCGCGCACCTGGCGGCGACACCTGCCGTCAAACCCGGAAGCCGGGGTTTAAAGTAATGTTTGTATATTCTGCCTAATTTGAGACGATATGCTGTTCACGCCCCGAGATAAACCCACGTTGCTGGCCCGGCTGCAAAGCTGGATATGGCCACGGCGGGGCATTCGCCGGGCCTGGCTCTACATCTGGCACCGGGTGACCCGCATCTCGGCAACGCCGCATGTCATTGCTCTGGGGTTCGCCGCCGGGGCTTTTGCATCGTTTACGCCCTTTGTTGGTCTGCACTTCATCCTTGCCGGCGTGTTGGCGTTTTTCGTCGGGGGCAACATTCTGGCTTCGGCATTGGGCACCGGTATCGGTAATCCGCTCACCTTTCCGTTCATCTGGCTGGCGACCTACAATCTCGGCGGCAAGGTGCTTGGCTACGAGAGGCGCGACGCGATTGACCTGACGATCCCCGACGGAACCTTTCTCGGCATCGCATCGACACCAGGTGCAACATTCGGCACGATGTGGGAATTGGTGAGCCCGGTCATGGTGCCGATGATGGCCGGTTGCATACCGCTGGGACTGCTGGCCGCAGGGCTGGGATATTTTCTCGTCTATCCGGCCGTTGACGGGTATCAGCGTCGGCGCAAACACCGGCTTGCCGTCCGCCATCAGCACAACAAGGCACATCTGTCTTCATGATCCTCGGTATTGGCAACGACATGGTCGACATCCGCAGGATCGAAAAGACCCTCAACCGGTTCGGCCAGAGGTTCGTCGACCGCGTGTTTACCGAGATCGAACAGAAAAAGTCGGATCGCCGGGCAGCGCGCGCAGCGTCTTATGCCAAGAGATTCGCCGCCAAGGAGGCGTGTTCCAAGGCACTTGGTACCGGCTTTCGCAAGGGAACCTATTGGCGTGATCTCGGCGTCGTCAACGAACCGAGCGGGCGGCCGACCCTGGTTCTGACCGGCCCGGCGCTGGGCCATCTGAGGGCGATGGTTCCGGACAATCATTCGCCCCTGATCCATTTGACGATCACCGACGATTTCCCCTGGGCTCAGGCATTCGTGATCATTTCCGCTCATCCGGACCTTTCCTAGCCGAAATTCTTATGTTGTTGCGCGTCGGTTACAAGGGGCCGCAGAAACCGCATATCAGAAACCAACAAAGTTGCAGCCGCTGCCGTCAAAGGGTATAGGCAGCAGATTGAAAGAACGCGAGCGCGCTCCTCGCCCAAACAGGTTGGCAAGCATTTGGTGTCAAAGACCGAGGAAGCTAAGGACAAGTCGCACGAGAGCGGGTGGGAAACGGTCAAGGTTATCCTGCAGGCGCTGCTGATCGCCTTTGTGATCCGCACATTGTTCTTTCAGCCGTTCAATATCCCTTCCGGCTCGATGAAACCGACGCTGCAGATCGGCGACTATCTCTTTGTCAACAAGCTGGCCTACGGCTACGGTCCGTATTCGTTCAACATGAACATAGGTCTCTTTGGCACCCAGTTGGTGAAGTTCGGCCCGGTGCCGATCACCGGCCGGGTGTTCGATGACACGCCGGAGCGTGGCGACGTACTGGTGTTCAAATTGCCGACAGACAACGAGACCGACTACATCAAGCGGCTCGTCGGCCTGCCGGGCGACAGGGTTCAGGTGCTGGGCGGACGCCTGTACCTGAACGGCACCGCCGTCCAGCGCCAGCGCGTCGCCGACTATATTCCCTCTGACGGGTCCTACGTCGGGCGTCCGGTCCGCCAGTTCCGCGAGACCCTGCCCAATGGCGTCACTTACATGACCCTGGATCTGACGGAAGATTCGCGAGCCGACAACACCGAGGTCTATGTCGTGCCGCCCGGTCATTATTTCATGATGGGCGACAACCGGGACAATTCGACCGACAGCCGCTTTCTCGATGACGTCGGCATGGTGCCGCACGAAAACCTCGTCGGCAGAGCCAATATCATCTTCTTTTCTCACGACGACAGTGGTTCGATTCTCAAGTTCTGGACCTGGCCGACCTCGACCCGCTGGAGTCGTTTGCTGAACTTCGTCGATTGAGTTGCGATCCTAGGGACACTGTGTGGCCAAGACCAGCACCAGCAATGCCGAGACATTCGAACGTCTGACCGGCTACCGGTTCAAGAATACCGACCTGTTTTCCCTATCTTTGACCCATCCAAGCCTGCGCAGCGGGGCCAGGAACCACTACCAGCGCCTGGAGTTCCTCGGCGACCGGGTTCTCGGCATGGTGATCGCCGAATGGCTCTACAGCAACCAGCCGCGCGCCGACGAGGGCGCCATGGCCCGCCAGTTCAACTTTCTCGTCCGCAAGGGCACCTGCACCCAGGTCGCAAGGGATCTGCAACTGGGCGCACTCATCAAGACCGGACCGAGCGCCGGCGGCGGCAAGATCAGGTCGAACGACCGCATGCTCGGCGATGCCTGCGAGGCGGTGATCGCCGCGGTCTACCTCGATGGCGGCATGACCCCGGCCAGGGACTTCATTCTGGCGGCATGGGCACCATATCTGGAAAGGTCGCATGCCGCCCCGCGCGATCCCAAGAGCCGGCTGCAGGAATGGGCACTGTCGCAGGGCTTGGCGATCCCGGACTACACCGTTGTGTCGCGCGAGGGACCGGATCACGAACCGGAGTTCGCTGTCGAAGTGTGCGTGCAGGGTTACGATCCGACGAAAGGCGTGGCAAAGTCCAAGCGCGGCGGCGAACAGGATGCGGCTGAGAAGTTCATTGCCCAGCACGGCGTGAGACAGGAATGATGCAACAGGACGAACCGACCAGATGCGGCTTCGCGGCGATTATCGGTGCTCCCAACGCCGGAAAGTCGACGTTGATAAATGCCCTGGTCGGCAGCAAGGTCGCGATCGTCACCCACAAGGTTCAGACGACCCGCGCGCGCATGCGGGCGATTGTCATGCACGGTGCAGCGCAGATCATTTTGGTCGATACTCCGGGCATATTCCAACCCAAGCGCAAACTGGAGCGGGCCATGGTGTCGTCGGCCTGGCAGGGCGTGAACGACGCCGACATCGTGGCCCTGATGGTCGATGCCAAGCGCGGCATCGACGATGACGTGCGCCACATTGCCGGTGTGCTCAAAAAGAGCAAGGCGCCCGCCATTGTGGTCCTGAACAAGGTGGATCTGGTCAAGCGGCTGACGCTGCTGGAACTGTCTGCCGAGGTTAACGCGCTGCATGATTTCGATGCGACATTCATGGTGTGTGCGCTCAACGGCGACGGCATAGAGGATCTGCGGGACCATATGGCGGCAACCATGCCGGCCGGCGCCTGGCACTATCCGTCCGACCAGGCAGCCGATGTACCGCTCAGACAATTGGCAGCCGAGGTGACCAGGGAGAAGCTGTTCCTGCGTCTCCACAACGAACTTCCCTATGCCTCGACGGTGGAAACCGAAACCTGGCAGGAAAAGAAGGACGGTTCGGTGCGCATTGAGCAGGTGATCTACGTCGAACGCGAAAGCCAGCGCCAGATCGTGTTGGGCAAGAACGGCCAGACCATCAAGTCGATCGGGCAGCAGTCGCGCCATGAGTTGTCCGATATGATCGGGCACACCGTCCACCTGTTCCTGTTCGTCAAGGTACGCGCCAACTGGTCGAACGATGCCGAACGGCTCCGCATGATGGGGCTCGACCCGCAAGACGGCGACGCCGGGTGAGATAAGGGACGCCGCCATGGAATGGCGCCACGATGGCATTATCGTCAGCACCAGACGCCATGGCGAAAACGGCGTCATTATCGATCTCCTGACCCGCGAACAGGGCCGATGGTCAGGATTGGTGCGCGGTGGCCGCTCGCGCAAGATGCGCCCGGTGCTCCAGGTCGGAAATCTGGTGACCGCAACCTGGCGGGCCCGGCTTGAGGAGCACCTCGGCAGCATCGTGGCCGAACCGCTGCGGATGACGGCGGCGCGGGTCATCGACGACCCCTTCAAGCTTGCCGGTCTGACGACCCTGGCTGCGCTCGCCGTGCTGGTTCCCGAACGCGAGCCGCACCGATCGCTCTATGACGGGCTGACCCTGGTGCTGGACAACCTCGACGACGATGCCGTGTGGCCGGCGTTGGCGGTGCGCTGGGAGATGGGCCTGCTGAACGAACTGGGCTTTGGCCTCGACCTGTCACAGTGCGCAGCGACCGGGCGCAATGACGACCTGATCTATGTCTCGCCCAAATCGGGCCGGGCCGTGAGCGCCTCGGCCGGCGAGCCCTATCGCGGCAAACTGCTGCGGTTGCCTGCATTCCTCGCTGGCACGGCGGGCACGGTCACCGGCGACGCCGAGATCGTCGATGCCTTCGCACTGACCGGCTATTTCCTGAACAAGCATGTTTTCGAGCCGAGGAACCTGAAGGCTCCCGAGCAGCGCCAATGGGTCGTCGATCGTGTGGCGCGGCGGCTGGATTGAGAGCTCGCGGCGCCGGTGCCGCCTTTGGCCCTATTGCGCTCGGACGCGTCTGGCGTTACGGGATTGCCTGACACAGAAACCCTCAAGCGTGTTGGACAGATGATCGGAAAACTGAACCATGTGGCAATCGCCGTGCCCGACCTGGAGGCGGCGACGGCGGTCTATCGCGATACCTTGGGCGCCCGCGTGTCGCCGCCGCAGGCCGAACCGGACCATGGCGTAACCGTGGTCTTCGTCGAATTGCCGAACACCAAGGTCGAGCTCCTGGAACCCCTGGGCGAGGCATCGCCGATCGCGGCCTTCCTGGAAAAGAACACGGCCGGCGGTATCCATCACATGTGTTTCGAGGTTGCCGACATCGCGTCGGCGCGCGACCGCCTGGTCGGCGAGGGCGCCCGGGTTCTCGGCTCTGGAGAACCGAAGATCGGCGCCCACGGCAAACCGGTTGTGTTCCTGCATCCCAAGGATTTTTGCGGAACCCTGGTCGAGCTCGAACAGGTCTAGGGTCGTCTTCCTGTGAACTTGATCAGCGGAATTGCCGTTTATTTCATCATGTGGTGGCTGGTGCTCTTTGCGGTCCTGCCATGGGGCACGCGCAGCGCCCACGAAGCAGGCGTCGACGTCGACGAGGGCCATGCTGCCGGCGCGCCGGTACAGCCTCGGTTGTTTTTGAAATTCATCGTAACGACCATGGTCGCCACGGTGTTGTTCGCTGCCTTTTACGCCGTTGTCAGCAGCGGTGCGATTGGTCTGGACGATATTCCTTTCTTGCCGACATTTGAGCCCTACCAATAGGTGGCGGGCCCGCGCCGGCAAGAAAAAAGCAAGGCACGAAAGCCTTGCTGTTCAAGTCCTCACCCGTCTTGGCCTTTGGGTCAATGACCCCGGCGGCGTGCAGTAGTTTCCTGGATGATCCAGTACCGCGCCGAACGGTTGCTACCTCCCTAGACTCGGGCGAAAATTTGGCGGTTCTGCCACCGACGTGCCCTGCGTCTTGTTATTATGGCTGCAATATGCCTTCAAACACGGGGGCTGTCACGTCAAAAATGCGCAAACTGTGTCGGCCGCCCGCGTGAAGGTGGCCCTTTGTTTTGCGGTCCCGATAGCCTATGAGTAAGCGCGAAATTCCTGGGGCCGAGCGATTCCCATTACCTCAGTTAAGCGGAACTTCACATGCGACTAAGTCAGTACTTCATGCCCATCCTCAGGGACGACCCCAAGGAGGCTGAAATCGTTTCCCATCGCCTGATGCTGCGCACCGGCATGGTCCGCCAGGAGAGCGCCGGCATCTACTCCTGGCTGCCGCTGGGCTTTCGCGTGCTCAAGAAAATCGAGCAGATCGTGCGCCAAGAGCAGAACCGGGCAGGGGCCATCGAGGTGCTGATGCCGACCATCCAGTCGGCCGATTTGTGGCGCAAATCCGGGCGTTACGACGACTACGGCAAGGAAATGCTGCGCATCACCGACCGCCATGATCGCGACATGCTGTATGGGCCGACCAACGAGGAAATGATTACCGACATGTTTCGCGCCGGCGCCCAGTCCTACAAGGACCTGCCGCGCAATCTCTATCATATACAGTGGAAGTTCCGCGATGAGGTGCGTCC
Source organism: Alphaproteobacteria bacterium (assembly GCA_024639035.1). Lineage (GTDB taxonomy): Bacteria > Pseudomonadota > Alphaproteobacteria > Rhizobiales > Aestuariivirgaceae > JAHEJE01. The sequence goes on along the minus strand of JAHEJE010000013.1, from coordinate 1,135 downwards.
GCGCTTCGGTGTCATGCGCGGTCGTGAATTCCTCATGAAGGACGCCTATTCCTTCGACTACACGGCCGACGGCGGCCGCCACTCCTACGGCAAGATGTTCGTCTCCTACCTGCGCACCTATGCCCGGATGGGATTGAAGGCGATTCCGATGCAGGCCGAAACCGGACCCATCGGCGGCGATCTGAGCCATGAATTCCTCATCCTTGCCGACACCGGCGAGAGCGAAGTCCATTTCGACCGCGATTTCTACGACATGGACTGGTCGGAATTCACCATCGACTACGACGACCCGCAAGCGGTGTCGGCCATCGTCAACGATTACACCTCGAAATACGCAGCGACCGACGACATGCACGTCGAGGCCGACTTTCACGCCCGGGTTCCGCAAGACCGGCGCTTGAGCGGCCGCGGCATCGAGGTCGGTCACATCTTCTTTTTCGGCGACAAGTACTCCCAGCCGCTCGACTGCTTCGTGCAGACCGCCGAGGGCGGCAACGTGCCGATCCTGTCGGGATCCTACGGCATCGGCGTGTCGCGCCTGGCCGGTGCGGTCATTGAAGCAAGCCACGACGAGGCCGGGATCATCTGGCCTGAGGCCGTTGCGCCATTCGACATCGGGCTCATCAACCTCAAGGCCGGCGACAGCGCAACCGATGCAGCCTGCGACAAACTCTATGGCGAGCTTTCAAGTGCCGGATTGGAGGTTCTGTACGACGACAAGGACGACAGGGCCGGCGGCAAGTTCGCCCGCATGGACCTGATCGGCCTGCCGTGGCAGATCATCATTGGACCCCGCAGCCTGAAAGACGGCAATGCAGAGGTCAAGAACCGCAAGACCGGCGAGCGCGAGAATGTCGCACTGTCCGGCATTGTGTCCCGGTTTGCAAAGCAGGGCTGATGCACGTGGCTGAACCCAGAGATACCGCGCCATTCTGTGCCTACGAGCGCAAGATCGCCGCTCGCTATTTGAGGGCCAGGCGCAAGGAGGGCTTCATCTCGGTGATCGCCGGGTTCTCGTTCCTGGGAATTCTGCTGGGGGTAGCCACGCTGATCATCGTCATGGCGGTGATGAACGGTTTCCGCGGCGAGCTGATGAGCAAGATTCTCGGGTTCTCCGGCCACGCGACTGTCTATT
>JAHEJE010000200.1 GCA_024639035.1 Alphaproteobacteria bacterium | reverse complement strand
GGGCCTTCAGCAGTGCGGCCAGGGTTTCCGATTTCTCGATCGACGTGGTGCCGACGAGGACCGGCTGGCCGCGCTCGCGGGCATCGCCGATCTGGGCGACGATGGCCTCATGCTTTTCGGCAGCGGTGCGGTAGACCTCGTCGTCGTCGTCCTTTCTGGAAACCGGCACGTTGGTAGGGATTTCCAGGACGTCGAGCTTGTAGATGTCCATGAACTCGTCGGCTTCGGTGGCGGCAGTGCCGGTCATGCCGGCGAGCTTGTCGTAGAGCCGGAAGTAATTCTGGAAGGTGATCGATGCCAGGGTCACGTTCTCCGGCTGGATGGCGACGTTCTCCTTGGCCTCGAGCGCCTGATGCTGGCCCTCCGAATAGCGCCGGCCTGGCATCATGCGGCCGGTAAACTCGTCGATGATGACAACCTCGTTGTCCTTGACGATGTAGTCCTTGTCGCGGGTGAACAGGGTGTGCGCCCTGAGGGCCTGGTTCACGTGATGAACCAGCGAGACGTTTTCGATGTCGTAGAGCGAATCGCCCTGCAGCAGTTCGGCGTCTTTCAGGATCTGCTCCATGAACTCGTTGCCGTCGTCGGTCAGGGTTGCGGTTCGCAGTTTCTCGTCGAGTTCGATGTGCTCGGGCTTGAGCTGCGGGATGAAGCCGTCGACCTGGGTGTAGAGTTCCGAACGGTCCTCGACGGGGCCGGATATGATCAGCGGGGTGCGAGCCTCGTCGATGAGGATCGAATCGACCTCGTCGACGATGGCGAAGGCATGGCCGCGCTGGACCATCTCGTCGAGATTGTACTTCATGTTGTCGCGCAGGTAATCAAAGCCCAGCTCGTTGTTGGTGGCATAGATCACATCGCAGGCATATTGCGCCCGGCGTTCGTCGTCGGACAGGCCGTGGGTGATGGTCCCGGTGGTCAGCCCGAGGAAATCGTAGACCTGGCCCATCCAGGCCGCGTCGCGCTTGGCCAGGTAATCGTTGACCGTGACGACGTGGACGCCACGCCCGGAAATGGCGTTCAGGTAGACCGGCAGGGTTGCCACCAGGGTCTTGCCTTCGCCGGTCTTCATCTCGGCGATATCGCCATTGTGCAGCACGATACCGCCGATCATCTGGACATCGAAATGGCGCTGGCCGAGGGAGCGCTTGGCGGCCTCGCGCACGGTGGCAAAGGCCGGCACCAGCAGTTCGTCGAGGGTCGCGCCATTGGCGAACTGTTCCCTGAACGACGAAGTGCGGGCCCGCAGGTCGTCGTCGGAGAGGCTTTCGAGCTCTGATTCGGCGGCGTTGATCTGCTCGACAGCCGAGTGGTACGCCTTGATTTTGCGGTCGTTCGACGATCCGAACACTTTTGAGGCTAATTTGCCGAATCCGAGCATCTGGTCTGGTCTCCAATGGGGCGTGATGCTGGCTGCATCCGGCGCAGGATCACTGAGTCTATTGGCAGGTAAGGTGCTTTCTAGTCAACTTGCGGCAACGGGGCAATCGCCGCGTGCGGCATCCTGGTTGGCAGATAGTTCAACGGGGCGCGAAATTCAATGTTGCCGAGTGTCCTCACTGGCTGAATAATCGCCGGCCTGCGCTGCCATCCCCCTTGAACCAAACGCCTTTTACGACCATTGTGCGACGAACATACCGTGGGGCGACCGCCGGCTGGAAGGCACATTGTTGCCGGATTTGCACTGCATGGAGAGCCGGACGCAACCCTTACAACAAGGACTCGCTGAATTCGCGGCAGCGAAGAATGAGATTGTGATGAAGACAGCATTATTGATAACCGGCATCATTGGCGGCCTGGCGCTGGGCGCACCGGGCGCCTTTGCCCAGGAAGACACCAAGGCAGCGGTTCGGGTGAACGGTCATACGATCACCGCCGCGGAGGTCAAGCTTGCCGCCGACGACATCCTGCCGCATCTGACCGACGTGCCGCCCAAGCTGCGCTACGCCTTCATTGTGGAGTACCTCGTCGAGCGGCACCTGCTGGCCCAGGTGGCGGTCACCGAAGGGGTGACCGACACCAAGGAGTACAAGGACCGGCTGGCGTTCTACCAGGCCAAGGCGCTGCGCGATGCCTATTTCTCCGCCAAGATCAAGCCGCTGATCTCCGATGCCGAGATCAGGAAGGCCTATGATGCCCAGGCGGCCAAGATCACACCGGAAAAGCGCGCCCGGGCGCGCCACATCCTGGTTGGCACCGAAAAGGAGGCAAAAGACGTCGTTGCCAAGCTCGATGCCGGCGAGAAATTCGAGGAACTGGCCAAGAAGGTCAGCATAGACGGCTCGAAGGAGTTCGGCGGCGATCTGGGTTATTTCTCGGCCGGCGAAATGGTGCCGGAGTTCTCCAAGGCGGTGTTTGCGATGACCAATGGCGAGGTTTCCGCGCCGGTCAAGACCGACTTCGGCTGGCACGTGATCCGGCTGGAGGATATGAAGGAACAGGGCGCGCAGCCGTTCGAGGAGGTCAAGCCGGCGATCCGTCAGGTGCTGCTGCGCCAGGCGGTGCAGGACAAGATCGTCGAGCTGCGCAAGACCGGCGATATCGAAATAATCGATCCGGACCTGATCAAGCTGCAGGAAGAAACCGAAAAACAACGCCAGAAAATGCTCGAACAGCAAGAGCAGGATTCGACCGGCGGCAAATCCGACAAGCAGAACTAGCAGATGGCGGGTCAACTGGCGCGCTCTCCGCTGGCTCCTGAACACAGCGAACGATTGCCGGCGGTGTCCGGCGTCCGCCTGGCGACGGCCAACACCGGCACCAAGTATCGCGGACGCCCCGACCTGCTGATTGCCTTGCTCGAGCCCGGCAGCACGATTGCCGGTATGCTGACCCGGTCCATGACCTGTTCGGCGCCGGTCGACTGGTGTGCGCAGGCGCTGAAGAAGGGCGTCGCCCGCGCCGTGGTGGTGAATGCCGGCAACGCCAACGCCTTTACCGGCAAGACCGGCGTGCGCACGGTCGAACAGGTGGCCCGGGCGGCGGCGCGACACTTCGCGTGCAATCCCGACGAGGTCTATTTGGCCTCGACCGGGGTCATCGGCGAGCCGCTGGATGCAAAGCCGATTACCGAATTGCTCGGCGCCGCGGCGGCATCGGCAAGTCCGGACAACTGGGACGATGCGGCGCGCGCCATCATGACCACCGACACCTTCGCCAAGCAGGCGAGCGTGTCGTGCCGTCTCGACGGACGCCGGGTGACGATCAACGGAATCGCCAAGGGCTCGGGCATGATCGCGCCGGACATGGCGACCATGCTGGCGTTCCTGTTTACCGACGCAGCGCTGCCCGCGGGCATATTGCAAAGCCTGCTGCGGGCCAGCGTGGAACAGAGCTTCAACGCGATTACCGTGGACAGCGACACCTCGACATCGGACACCGTGCTGCTGGCGGCAACCGGCCGGCGCGACCAGCGGCCGAAGGGCCTGCGCAGCGCCGGCGACGAACGGCTGAAGGGGTTTGCCCGGGCGCTCGACAAGCTGACCCGCAACCTGGCCCTGCAAATCGTGCGCGACGGCGAGGGGGCGCAGAAACTGATCGAAGTCACGGTGACCGGGGCGGAGAGCGACATGGCGGCGCGGCGGATCGGCTTTGCGATCGCCAACTCGCCGCTGGTCAAGACGGCGATTGCCGGCGAGGATGCCAACTGGGGCCGCATCGTGATGGCGGTCGGCAAGTCGGGCGAGGCGGCCGACCGCGACCGGCTGGCGATCCGCATCGGCGGCATTGTGGTGGCGCGCAAGGGCAAGGTCGACAGCCGCTATCGCGAAGCCGACCTGGTCGGGCACATGCAGGGCCGGGAGATCGTCATCAAGGTGGATGTCGGCGTCGGCACGGGCAAGGCCACGGTGTGGACCTGCGATCTGACGCATGGCTATATCGACATCAACGCCGACTACCGCAGCTGACGGGTGGCGGGGCCGCAAGCCATGAAGCTGATCGCCTTTGCCTGCCTGATCTACATCGGCATCAATGCGGCACTGTATGTGTTTCAGCGCAATCTGCAGTATTTCCCCGACCCGGCCCTGGTGCATCCGGAGGCGGCCGGGCTGGCGCAATTCGAAACCATCCGGTTCAGCGCCGAGGACGGTGTCGAACTGACCGGCTGGCACGCGCCGGCCAGGGACGACGCACCGACCATCGTCTATTTCCAGGGCAACGCCCAGGGCATCGCCGCCAGGGCCGAACGCTTCGGCCTGTTCAACCACAACGGCTACGGCGTTCTGGCGCTTGGCTACCGCGGCTATTCGGGCTCGCACGGCAGCCCGAGCGAGGCCGGACTGCTGGCCGATGCACGGGCCGCCGTTGCCTATCTGGGCGCGCGCGGCACACCGCCCGGCAGGCTGGTGCTGTATGGCGAATCTCTTGGCGCCGGGGTGGCGGTGCAAATCGCCGCCGACCGGACAACCAGGCCCGGCGCGATCATTCTGGAGGCCCCGTTTACCTCTGCGGCCGATATCGCAAGGCGGCAGTACTGGTTCGTGCCGGTCTCGTTGCTGATGAAGGATCAATTCCAATCCATCGATCACGCACCGCGGGTCGCTTCCCCGGTCTTCATCCTGCATGGCGATGCCGACCGCGTCGTGCCATTCGGCCACGGCAAGTCGCTGTTCGATGCCTTTACCTCACCCAAGGAGTTTCTCGGTATCCCCGGCGGCGGCCATGTGGACGACCTGACCCTGCAGATCTGGCAGCGCATGGAAGGCTTCATCAAGACGCACCTGCCGCACTAACCTCACGCGCCCAAAAACCATAGCGTGACCGAAACGGTGACGATGGACATGGCCACGCCGATGGCGATGGCGCCGGATATCGGCGCGACGGCGGTGTGGTATTTGGCCGCGAACATGTAGGCGTTGACGCCGGTCGGCAGGCTGGCGAACAGGACCACGACGCCGGCGGCAACCGGATCGAGATCGAAGATGCCGAATGCGGCAATCGCCGCAAGGGCGGGAAATACCGCCATCTTGAGCACCAGAAGAGCCGTCACGCTGCGCACGTTGCCCTTGAAGCCGAACGAGGTGAGCGACAGGCCGAGCACGAACAGTGCCGTCGGCACACCGGCCTGACCGAGCATGGTGATGGTGCGGTCGGCGATCGGGTGGATGCCAAGCCCGGCCAGCCGCCACAGGCTGCCGGCGACGATGGCCATGACGATCGGGTTCTTCAGCAGGTCCACGACCAGCTTTGAAAGCATCGAGGAAACCGGCTGGCCGGCGCCGCGCCCGGCCGTTTCGGCCCGCAGCGAGGCGGCCAGCCACTGGATCGGCGCATGGATGGAGATGATCAGACCGGCCGGCAGGGCGGCGGCCTCGCCGAAATAGCTGACCGACAGGGGAATGCCGAGCAGGACCAGATTGCCGAACGCGGCGGCGATTGCCGCTGCGGCGCCACCGGCGCCGGCCAGTGGCGGCAGGTGGCGCGACAGGGCAATTCCCAGCAGCCAGACGATGGCACCGGCACCGAAATAGGCGCCCCACAGGTCCCAAGGCGCCGCGGCGGCATCGACCTTGG
>JAHEJE010000012.1 GCA_024639035.1 Alphaproteobacteria bacterium | reverse complement strand
TCGGCGAGCCGTGCGCGGATCGCCTCGGGGGCGCGCTGCGGGCAATCGCGGGCGGCGACGGCCAGGCGCTCGATGTCGTCGATCTGGGCCAGGGTGATATCGTGCAATGCCCTGCCCTCTTCGGCGCGCGCCCGGGCCAACGCGGCGCAGGCCTCATCGAAGGTCGCGAGCAGGGCCGCGGTGCGCGCTTCCACTGCGGCTTCGTCCTGTTCGGGCTCAGCCAGCTCGAGCACGCCTCGGACCGCCAGCAGACCCTCCACCGTCACCGGCGGCGCATCCAGCTTTTTCCGCAGATCGCCGGCGATGGCGATGACCTGTTCAAGGGCCTGCGGGTTGGCCCGGATAACCGGAGCCGCAGCCTCGCGGGCGAATTGCAGCGACACCTGCAGGTTGCCGCGGCGCAGGTGCCGGGCGGCGACGTCCTTGAGCGAGGCTTCCAGACCATCTACGCCCTGCGGCAGCCGGGCGCGCACGTCGAGGCCCTTGCCGTTGACGCTCTTGATCTCCCAGTGCCACGACGCCCCGTCCAACCGGCCGTCGGCACGGGCGAACCCGGTCATGCTGTTGATCGCCATCGCCTACCCCGTCCGCGCAAGAGAATCACTACTGCATCCGCACCATAAAACACAAACGGAGTGGGATATATCAACCGCAGCGCTCAAACTCACGCGCGATCAATTCAAGGCCGGCTTGCGGCGGGGCAGCGGGACCTTTTGGCTTGGGGCAGCCGCGGGTTCGGCCGGGGTGGCCGGCTCACTGCCGGCGACCGGCAATTCATCGGTCGGGGACACCGGCGCCGGGTCGACCGATGCCGTTTCGGTTGCAGTGTCCGTTGCCGGGGATGCAGCAGAGGCCGCCTGCGGCTCGGGAGCGGCTGCGGGCTCATCTGCCTGCGAGGCCTGCGAGGCCTGCGGGACTTGCGCGGCCTGCGAGGCCTGCGCGGCTTCAGGCACCGGCTCGGGCGTTTCGTCCGGGTTGGTGGCGGCCAGGCGTCTTTGTTGTTCGATCTTGCGCCAGTTGCGCACGTTGGCGTTGTGCTGTTCCAGCGTCCTGGCGAACACATGGCCGCCGTTGCCGTCGGCAACGAAATAGAGCTCATCGGTCGAGGCCGGCCGCAGCACGGCGGCAATCGCCTCGCGGCCCGGATTGGCAATCGGCGTCGGCGGCAGACCGTCGATCTGATAGGTGTTGTATGGCGTCCTGCCGTCGATATCGGAGCGCAGGATCGGCCGGTCCAGCCGGCCCTTGCCGCCGGCGATGCCGTAGATGATCGTCGGATCCGACTGCAACCGCATGCCGCGGATCAGGCGGTTGTGGAAGACGGCCGCAACGCGTGCGCGCTCAGCGGCAACGCCGGTCTCCTTCTCGACGATCGAGGCCAGAATCAGGGCCTCTTCCTTGGTGCGGATCGGCAGGCCGACGGCCCGCTCCTGCCACAGACGGTCGAGCAGCTTGTTCTGGGCCTGACGCATCTTCTGCAACAGGTCGGCGCGGGTCATGTTGCGGTTGAACACGTAGGTGTCGGGCAGCAGCACTCCTTCAGCGACGGTGACCGGCAGATCGCCGGCGAGGGCATCGGTGTCGTTCAGGCGCTGCAGGACCTGCTCGGAGGTCAATCCTTCCGGGATCGTCACCTTGTAGACCAGGGCCTTGCCGCTGGTGATCTTTTCGAGAACCTTGGCCATGCTGTCGCCGGGCGCGAAGCGGTATTCGCCGGCCTTCAGGCTGTCGCCCATGCGGCCGCGCACGGCTGCGGCAAGAAAGAAGACACGTTCATTGGCGATGACGCCGCTTTGGCTGAGCCGGCGGGCAATGGCGGAGGTGCTCGCGCCGCGCTCGATGGCGACGGTCTTTTCCTCGCTCAGCGGTCCGGCCACCTCCAGTTGCCGCGAGCCGTAGACCACAGCCAGCCCGAACAGTACGGCGGCGCCGAGCAGGGTCACGAACACTGAGAACACGACGTAGGTCACCGACGTCCGCCGCTTGTCGCGCGGTTCGGGTATATTAGCCGACGTTCTGGGGTACCCGGCTTGGGCGGAGTCGCTCATTGGTCAATCCCGTTCAGGCATCCAGCCGGCGCATGACCAGCGATGCATTGGTGCCACCAAAACCAAATGAATTGGACAGAACTATGTTGATGTCCTTTCGATGCGGCTTGTGCGGCACCAGATTGATTTCGGTCTCGACCGACGGGTTGTCCAGGTTGATGGTCGGCGGGGCGATGTTGTCGCGTATCGCCAGCAGGGCGAAAATCGCCTCGACGGAGCCGGCGGCACCGAGAAGATGGCCGATCGCCGACTTGGTCGAGGACATGCACAGGCCGTCGCATTGGTTGTCCATCAGGCGCTCGATGGCGCGCAGCTCGATTTCGTCGCCAAGCGGCGTTGAGGTGCCGTGGGCATTGACATAATCGATTTCCTGCGGCGCGATGCCGGCCCGTTTGAGCGCCGCTTTCATGCAGCGATAGGCGCCATCGCCGTCAGCGGCCGGCGCGGTGATGTGATAGGCATCGCCGGACAGTCCGTAACCAACGATTTCACCGTAGATCTTGGCGCCCCTGGCGCGAGCGTGTTCCAACTCCTCGAGCACCACGATGCCGGCGCCCTCGCCCATGACGAAACCGTCGCGGTCGCGGTCGTAGGGCCGCGATGCCTTCTCAGGCGTATCGTTGAAGTCGGTCGACAGGGCCTTGCAGGCGAGAAAGCCGGCAATCCCGATCCGGCTCAACGCCGATTCGGCGCCGCCGGCAACCATCACATCGGCATCGTCGAAGGCGATCAGCCGGGCGGCGTCGCCGATCGAATGGGCACCGGTCGAACAGGCCGTGACCACCGAATGGTTCGGACCCTTGTAGCCATGGGTGATCGAGATCAGGCCGGAGGCCAGGTTGATCAAGCTGCCGGGAATGAAGAACGGGCTGACGCGGCGCGGGCCTTTTTCGGCCATCACCAGGGTGGTGTCCTGGATCGAGGGTAGTCCGCCGATGCCCGAGCCGACGAGAACGCCGGTGCGGTAGTGGTCGTCGTCGGTCTTGGGCTGCCAGCCGGAATCCCTGACCGCCTGGCCGGCCGCGCCCATGGCCAGGATGATGAACTGGTCGTAGCGGCGCTGGTCCTTGGGCGCCAGCCAATCGTCGGCATTGAACGCACCCGCCGCGCTGTCGCCGCGCTCGACCTCGCAACCTATCCGGCAGGCCATGTCGGAGGCATCGAAGCGGGTGATCGGCCCGGCTCCCGATTGGCCGTCGAGCAAGCGCTTCCAGGTGGTTTCCACGTCGCCGCCGAGCGGCGTGACCAATCCAATTCCAGTGACTACGACTCGTCGCATGTTCACCCTATCTGCTCTTAACCGAATGCCTTGACACCCGGCACCGCCCCGACAACAAAACGGCGCGGCATACAGGACCTTCGGTTATCCTGCGTTCCGCGCCGGTTTTCTTTACGCAATGCTGCGGCGGGAAGCCGGTCAGGCGGCTGCCTTGTCGATGAACTTGACCGCATCGCCGACGGTCTGGATGTTCTCTGCCGCGTCGTCCGGAATCTCGATACCGAACTCTTCCTCGAACGCCATCACCAACTCAACCGTGTCCAGGCTGTCGGCACCGAGATCGTCGATAAAGCTTGCTTCGCCGCTGACCTTGTCGGCCTCGACGCCAAGATGCTCCACCACGATCTTCTTCACGCGCTCTTCAACATTGCTCATTTCAGAATTCCTCGTTTCTCTTTTTTCCGCCGGGAGGGCCCGCTTCAGCCGGCCGCATTCCCATTATGTCCGACAGCGGCTGGCGCCGTCATCCAACTCACTCGCATGTTTCGGCAATCCCGTAACGCCAAGCAGCGACATCTCCAGTCAAAGGTTTCCTATCATATATCCGGTACAGCACAAAGCTAGATTTGCCGGGCCTGCACCTGTGGAATTCGGCATTTCCGGCGCCCGCTGCGGGCAGTTAAACCATCGCCATGCCGCCGTTTACATGCAGGGTCTGGCCGGTCACATAGGCCGCCTCGTCGCTGGCCAGGTAAAGTGCAGCAGCGGCGATTTCGTCGGCGGTGCCGAGGCGGCCGGCAGGCACCGACGCCAATATCGCCGCCTTCTGCTGATCGGTCAGGGCATCGGTCATCGCCGTTTCGATGAAGCCGGGCGCGATGCAGTTGGCGGTGATGCCGCGGCTGGCCAGTTCCTGGGCCAGCGATTTCGACATGCCGATGATGCCGGCCTTGGTGGCAGCGTAGTTGGCCTGGCCGGCGTTGCCGGTCACGCCAACGACCGAGGTGATCGAGACGATGCGGCCGTGGCGCCGCTTCATCATGCCCCGCATCACCGCCCGCGACAGCCGGAACGCCGCGGTCAGGTTGACATCGAGGACGGCCTGCCATTCCTCGTCCTTCATCCGCATGGTGATGTTGTCGCGGGTGATGCCGGCATTGTTGACCAGAATATCGATCTTGCCCATGGCCGCCTCGGCGGCGGGCACGAGCTTTTCGACATCCGCTGCATCGGCCAGGTTGCACGGCACGGCAAAGGCACGCTCGCCCAGCGCCGAAGCCAGGTCCTCGAGCACCGCGGCCCGGGTCCCCGAGAGCGCCACGCTGGCGCCGGCGGCGTGCAGGACGCGGGCGATGGCGGCGCCGATGCCGCCGGTGGCGCCGGTCACCAGGGCGCATTTGCCTGTCAGGTCGAACATGATGGTCTTTATCCTTTCAATTGAGCGGCAGCGGCGGCAATGTCGTCGGGCGAGCCGATGGTGAGTGCGGCGGCGCCCTCAGCATTGCGCTTGACCATGCCGCTCAAGACCTTGCCGGCGCCCAGCTCGCAGAACAGATCGATGCCTTCGCCGGCCATGAAGCCGACCGATTCGCGCCAGCGCACGGTGCCGGTGACCTGGTCCACCAGACGCTGGCGGATGTCGGCGGGGTCGCTGGTGGCGGCGGCCAGCACGTTGGCCACGACCGGCACGCACGGTGCGTTCATGGTCACGCCGGCCAGCGCCTCGGCCATGGCGTCGGCGGCCGGTTGCATCAGGGCGCAATGGAACGGCGCGCTCACCGGCAGCAGTACGGCGCGCCTGGCGCCCCTGGTCCTGGCAATCTCGATGGCGCGCTCGACGGCGGACCGGGCGCCGGAAACGACGACCTGACCGGGCGCATTGTCGTTGGCGGCCTGGCAGACTTCGCCGCCGGCGGCTTCGGCGGCGACTTCGCTGGCGGTGGCGAAATCGAGGCCGAGCAGGGCCGCCATGGCGCCGGTGCCGACCGGGGTTGCCGCCTGCATGGCCGTGCCGCGGACCTTCAGCAGCCGCGCGGTGTCGGCCAGCGTGAAGGTGCCGGCGGCGGCCAGCGCCGAATACTCGCCCAGCGAATGGCCGGCAACGAACTTTGCCGTGTCGGCAACGGTGATGCCATGTTCGGCCTGCAGCACCCGCACGACCGCCATCGATACCGCCATCAGCGCCGGCTGGGCGTTGGCGGTCAGGATCAGCTGGTCGTCGGGGCCGTCCCACATGACCTGCGACAGGCTTTGCCCCAGGGCGTCGTCGACTTCATCGAACACCGCGCGGGCGGTGGCGAAATTGTCGGCCAGCGCCTTGCCCATGCCGACGCTCTGGCTGCCTTGTCCGGGAAATGTAAACGCTACGCTCAAGCCATCGCCTCCTCGTGCTCATCTGCCCTGCCCTGCCCCGCGCAAGAACATGGCCGGCGCCCGGTTGTCAAGCGCGCGGCCACAGGATCATCTGGGTGCAGCGGAAATGCGCCAGAGCGTTGCCGCCGGCGGCCGGGTCGACCCGGGCATCCCAAACCTGCGTCGTGCGGCCGCGGTGCAGGGGTTTCGCCACACAGCGGATTTCTCCCTCCCGCAGGGTCGAGATAAAGTTGGTCTTCAGTTCCACAGTGGTGAAGCCCGAGGCCCCGTCGGGCAGTCCGGCGACGGCACCGTAGCCGCAGCAGGTGTCGGCCAGCGCCACGACGGCGCCGGCGTGCAGAAAACCGTTCCAGACCAGGTGATGGCTTTCGATCGTCATGGCGCCGATCACTTCATCGGCGGAGACCTTGTCGAAGCGGAAGCCCAGCAGGCCCGGCAGGTATGCCTTGCCGGCGGCGTTCCAGCCAGCGAGTGTTTGTGGCGTTGCGATTTCCATTGATGGCCCTGGGATTTCACGGTAATTGCTGGGTTTCAGCAAGATTAGCGCGGTTGCGCACGGACCCGCAAGGAGCAGCACATGGCCGACAGCACTCAGTTGATCGACGACCTGCGCGACATGATCGCGGCCAAGGGCGGCAACCTGTACGGCGGCGAATCGGTGACCCAGGAACAGCACGCCCTGCAATGCGCCCAACTGGCGCAAGACGACAAGGCGCCGGCGTCCCTGGTCGCTGCAGCTTTGCTGCACGACATCGGCCACCTGATGGAAGCCGATTTCGAGGCCGCCATGGACCGCGGCGAGGATCGTTTTCATGAAAACCTCGGCGAGCGCTTCCTGACCCGGTGGTTCGGGCCGGAGGTTACCGAGCCGGTCCGCCTGCATGTCGCGGCCAAGCGCTATCTGTGCGCCACCGACCCGGATTATCACGACCGGCTGTCGCCGGCTTCGGTTCACACACTGCGCATCCAGGGCGGGCCGATGAACCGCGACGAGGTCGCCGCGTTCGAAGCCAACCCGCACTACCGTGAAGCGGTGCGCCTGCGCATCTGGGACGACGAGGGCAAGGATCCGGACATGAACACCGACAGTCTGGATCATTTTCTTGGCATCGTCCGCCAGGTTGCCGAGGCGGCCTAGGGTCGGCTACCCGGCGGGCTGTATCGGTATCGACTTGCGGTCGATCACCGACTCCATGACCACATAGGAATTGGTCTGCTGCACGGCGGGCAGCCGGCCGATCTGGTCGTTCAGCACGTTGCGGTAGTGGGTGATGTCGGAGGTTCGCACCACCAGCACGTACTCGAACTGGCCGGCGATCATGTAGCAGGCCTCGATTTCCGGAATGCGCTTTACCGCGGTGTTGAACTCCTCGAATGCATTGTCGCTGACCCGCGACAGGCTGACCTCGACCACCATGATGAAGTCGGCATCGAGCGCCTGCGGGTCGAGCTCGGCGCTGTACCCCTTGATGACACCGGTTTTTTCCAGCCGGCGCACCCGCTGGGCGCACGGCGTCTTGGTCAGATGCACCCGGTTGGCGAGTTCGACAATGGGCAACCGGCCGTTGGCCTGCAGTTCCGACAGGATACGCCGGTCAATGGAGTCCAGCTTGCGCGCCATTTGGTCGAAAATCCTAATAAATGGTTAATTGCAGTCTTAATGCCTGCATATTAGGGTATTTTGGAGCCAATGACTAGGCGTTTTGCCTATAATTCCCTGATAGAAGGCTGTCCGACAATTCACGTCCGAATTGCCGGTTCCGCTTGCCCTGGCGTAATTACTATTGTAATTCGGGCGCCTTCTGTCAGGGTTGAGGCCGGGACAGGTCAATTGGGGAGGGAACAAAATGAACGATCTCTACATCGTCGGTTTTGACGGCACAGCGCAGTCGGAGCGGGCGATTGAATATGCGGCCAACAGGGCCAAGAAATCAGGTGCTTCATTGCACGTGATACATGTCCTGGAGTGGTCGCCCTACAGCTTCCATACACCGGAAGAACTGGCCGAGCGGCACAAACGCCGCGAGCAGGAACTCGACCGGGCCAGCGCCCAGGTCGATCCTATGGTCAATGAACTGAAGAAATCCGGCCTGACGGTGACCAGCGAAATCCGGCACGGAAATGCCGCCGATATCCTGTGCGAAACCGCCAAGGGAAAGAAGGCCACCCAGCTTATCATCGGCCGCACCGGCGATTCTGCCCTGACACTCAGGCTGCTCGGCGGTTTGGCGATCACGCTGGCCCAGGTCTCACCGGTGCCGCTGACCATTGTGCCGTAGCGCGCTGCGGTTCAATCAGCATTGTCATTCCTAGAGGGGAAAATTATGTTCAAACGCTTGTCTATGGCGGGCATGAGTCTGCCGTTCATGGCCACGCTGGCGCATGCCCAGGAAGAGGGTTCGATCGACAAGGCGATCAGTGACGCGATCGCGCCGATCATCAACCCGTTCGTCAGTTTCATCTTTTCGCCGCTGCCGGGTTCCGAAGCGATCTTCGGCACCGGCTTTCCGTGGATCGTGATGTGGCTGGTGATCGCCGCATTGGTGTTCACGCTGTATTTCGGCTTTATCCAGTTCCGCGGCTTCAAGCACTCCATCGAACTGGTACGCGGCGACTATCTCGACCCGAACGATGCCGGTGAGGTCACGCCCTTCCAGGCGCTTGCCACGGCGCTCTCGGGCACCGTCGGTCTCGGCAACATCGCCGGTGTCGGCGTCGCCGTCTATCTCGGCGGCCCGGGTGCCACGTTCTGGATGATCCTGGCCGGCCTGCTCGGCATGGCCTCGAAGTTCACCGAGTGTATTCTCGGCGTGCATTACCGCAACGAGTACGAAGACGGCACCGTGTCCGGTGGCCCGATGTACTACCTGTCCAAGGGACTGTCGGAAGACGGCAAGGCGGCGCTGGGCAAGTTCCTCGCCATCTTCTTTGCCATCTGCTGTGTTGGCGGCGCGCTCGGCGGCGGCAACATGTTCCAGGCCAACCAGTCGTTCGCCCAGATCTCCAGCCTGGTGCCGTTCTTTGAAGGCAAGGGCTGGCTGTTCGGCCTGATCATGGCAGCGGTTGTCGGTTTCGTCATCATCGGCGGCATCAAGTCGATCGCCAAGGTGACGGAAAAAGTCGTGCCGTTCATGGCCGTGATCTACGTCGGTGCGGCCCTGCTCATCATCCTGATGAACATCGGCTCGCTGCCGGCTGCCATCAGTGCCATTATCAATGGCGCCTTTGCTCCGACCGCCGTTGCCGGTGGTGCCGTTGGCGCCCTGATCCAGGGTTTCAAGCGCGCCGCGTTCTCGAACGAAGCCGGTATCGGTTCGGCCTCCATCGCCCACTCGGCGGTGCAGACCAAGCATCCGGTCACCGAAGGCTACGTTGCCCTGCTCGAGCCGTTCATCGACACGGTCGTCATCTGCACCATGACCTCGCTGGTCATCACCATTACCGGTGCCTGGGTGCCTGACAGTGGCGTGACGGGTATCGCACTGACCTCCAAGGCCTTCACCAGCCAGTTCGGCTTCTTTGGTGTGGTCCTGGCGATCGCCGCGGTGCTGTTCGCCTTCTCGACCATGATCTCCTGGTCCTACTACGGCCTGAAAGCCTGGACCTACATGTTCGGCGAAGGCCAGGCCAAGGAGATGGTGTTCAAGCTGATCTTCTGCATCTTCATCGTCATCGGCTCGTCGCTGAGCCTGGGTCCGGTGATCGACTTCTCCGATGCAATGATCTTTGCCATGGCCATCGCCAACGTCATCGGCCTCTATATGCTGATGCCGAAGGTCAAGGCCTTGCTGAAGGACTACCAGGCAAAGCTGGCCTCGGGCGAGATCAAGAAGATCAAATAACCCGGCACCACAAACAATGCATGACCGGCCGCCTCGTGCGGCCGGTTTTTTGTTGCCCGGGGCGTTCTCAACCGGGCCGGTTTGGCTTATCACACGCTTTCAGACCTCTTCCGCAAAGGCCATGGCATGTACACAGCGCAGGAATTCGAGCAGGCCGCCAACATCGTCTACGAAACCCTGCAGCCGACGCTGCAGCACAACTGGCCGCTGCTCGGCGGCGAATTGGGCTGCGAGGTGTGGGTCAAGCATGAAAACCACACGCCGACCGGCGCCTTCAAGGTGCGCGGTGGGCTGGTGCACATGCGGATGCGCAAACAGCGCGGCGAAAGCAACGGCGTCATCACCGCCTCGACCGGCAACCACGGCCAGTCGATCCCGTTCGCCGCAGCGCGCGAAGGGGTACCGGCGGTCATCGTCGTTCCGGTCAACAATTCGCGCGAGAAAAACGCCGCGATGCGGGCGCTGGGCGCCGAACTGGTCGAAACCGGCCACGACTTCGATGCCGCCCGCATCGAGATGGGGCGTCTGGCGCAGGAGCGCAATCTCGACATCGTGCCGTCGTTCCACCGCGAACTGGTGATGGGCGTTTCGACCTATGCCCACGAACTGTTCGCCGCCGCCGGCGAACTGGACACGGTCTATGTCCCCATCGGCATGGGCTCAGGATGCTGCGGGGTGATTGCGGCCCGCGACATGCTGGGCCTGAAGACCGAGATCGTCGGCGTGGTGGCCGAGCGGGCCAACGCCTATGCGCTGTCCTGCAAGGCCGGCAAGCCGGTCGAAACCAACGCGGTGACCACCTTTGCCGAGGGCATGGCAGTGCGGGTGCCGCACCCGGAAGCGTTCGAATACATCGCCGCCGGCGTGTCACGCATCGTCGAGATTTCCGACGAGGCGATCGCCGAGGCCATGCGGCTGCTGTTCCATGCCACCCACAACATCGCCGAGGGAGCCGGTGCCGGCGCCCTGGCCGCGCTTGCAAAGGAACGCGATACGATGTCCGGCCGCCGGGTCGGCGTGATCCTGACCGGTGGCAACATCGATACCGACCGCTATGGCCTGGTGCTCGGCGGCGGCACGCCGCGGACAGTATAGAGTTGTGGCTTGTGCCCCCCACTTCTGTCATTGCCCGGCTTGACCGGGCAATCCGGTAGCCACCGACACCTGTCGTGTTTCACCAGGGGCGGCAGTGGATATTGGATCACCCGATCAAGTCGGGTGATGACAAATTCCCGAACAGGGCACCACCTCGACGGGAAAATGACTTGCAATCGCTGCAAAACCTCATATAACCCGCCTCGCAAGCGGCTTCCGGTTGGGGGCTGAACGGTGGGGTTTGTCTCCTTTGCAGGCGACGAACCAGGGATGAAGATCCCGGCTGCCGGTGTCTCCGCTCTTTCGGAAACTTCTTTTCCGGGCCTTTAGAGGTTCGGAAGGGGCTCAGCGCCGGTGCCGCGCGCGTGGTTGAAATCCAATTGAAAGGCTCCCTGATGGCGCTTTACGAGCATATTTTCATGGTGCGCCAGGACGCTTCCGGCGCCCAGGTCGACACCCTGACCGAGCAGTTCAAGTCCATCCTGGGCGAGAACGGTGCCACGGTCGGAAAAACCGAATACTGGGGCGTGCGGCCGCTGTCCTATCGCATCCGCAAGAACCGCAAGGCCCACTTCACCCTGATGAACATCGATGGCCCGCCGGTGGCGATTTCCGAGATGGAACGGCAGATGCGGATCAACGACGATGTCATCCGCCACCTGACCATCCGCGTCGATGAGCACGAGGAAGGCCCGTCGGCCCAGGCCCGCTCGGGCCGTGGCGGTCGCGACGACCGTCCGCACCGCGGCCCGCGCCGCGACGACGACAGATCAAGGTCACCCCGGCCCGCAGCCAAGCCGGCAGCCAAGCCGGCGGAAGCCGCCGCCGCTGGTGGCAAAGAGGAGAGCAAGTAATGGCCGCACCTGGTGCAGGAGGCGCTCGGCGCCCGTTCTTCCGCCGCCGCAAGAGTTGCCCGTTCTCCGGCGATAACGCGCCGAAGATCGATTACAAGGACACCCGTCTGCTGCAGCGCTACGTATCCGAGCGCGGCAAGATCGTGCCAAGCCGCATCACCGCGGTGTCGGCCAAGAAGCAGCGTGAACTGGCCCGGGCGATCAAGCGCGCCCGGTTCCTGGGCCTGTTGCCCTACCTGTTGAAGTAAACCGCCGTCCGCGCCATTGGCTGGCGCGGCTGGCTTCGGTTGGGACGGGTGGCCCTTTCGGTTCACCCGCCTCTAACCCATCGCAACGCGGACCGGTCAATCCATCCGGCGCCGCAGATGAGGGACAGCCCGATTGATGACCAACTGGATCGTCATAGCGATAATTGCCGGCCTTGCCGCCGCCGCGATGAGCGCATCGATCATCGCGCCGTCGGCGATTTCGTTCTTCCTGTACTACCTGTCTCCGGTACCGCTGTTCATGGCCGGTCTCGGCTGGGGGCCGCTGGCCGCCGGCGTCGGCGGGCTGTTCGGCGCCGTCGTCATCGCGGTCATGCTCGGCGCCATGCCGGCGCTGTACTTTGCCTTGTCGTGCGCCGTGGCGCCGTTCGTG
Source organism: Alphaproteobacteria bacterium (assembly GCA_024639035.1). GTDB lineage: Bacteria > Pseudomonadota > Alphaproteobacteria > Rhizobiales > Aestuariivirgaceae > JAHEJE01. Next base: position 8,214 of record JAHEJE010000012.1, on the reverse strand, counting down.
CTGTCGCGCCTGGCGCTGATCAACCGGCCGGCCGACACATCCGGCGGCGGCGAGGGTGAAGCCAGCGATGCCGGGCTTGAATGGTATCCCGAAGGCCGGCTGGTGCTGTGGTGCGCCGGCCTCACCATCGGCCTGGTGCTGGCCGGCGTTCTGGCCATCGGCACCGATGCCGAGAGCTTCCGGACCGCCGTCGCGCAGTATGTGAACACCGCCTTCGAGCTGCTCGCCAAGCAAATGCCGGACGTCGACAAGAAACAGCTCGACGACATGGCCGCCGCCTTTGTCGTGCTGTTGCCGCCCGGGGCGGCGACGGTGTGGTTCCTGGTGACCCTGTTCAACATGTGGGCCGGCTCGCGGCTGCTGAAATTCGCCAACCAGTCGCTGCGGCCATGGGCGCCGTTTCACAAGTTGAGATTCCCGCGGACCGCGGTTCCCGCCCTCGGCATCAGCGTCGTGCTGGCATTCATGCCCGGCATGATCGGCCTGGCCGGCACGGTCGCCGCTGCGGTCTTCCTCACCGCCTTCACGCTTCTTGGGCTGGCGGTGGTCCATGGCCTCACGCTCAACAGCCCGGCCCGCCCGTTCATGCTGGCAGCGCTCTACATGCTGCTCGCGGTGATGGGCTGGGTGCTGGTGCTGCCACTGTGCGGACTTGGCGTCATGGACATGTTTTTGCGACTGCGCCAGCGCGGCGCCGGTTCCCCGGCAAACGACAATGAATGAGCCTCATACACCTATCGAGTGACACTTAAAGGAGAACTGAAATGGACATCATCCTGCTGGAGCGCATCGAAAAGCTCGGCGCCATGGGCGACATCGTCAAGGTCAAGGACGGTTTTGCCCGCAACTACCTGTTGCCGGCCGGCAAGGCGCTGCGCGCCAACAAGGCCAACAAGGTCAAATTCGAGAGCGAACGCGCCGCCCTGGAAGCGCGCAATGCCGAGCGCCGCTCCGCAGCCGAGGGCGACAGCGGCAATCTCGAGGGCGCCAGCTTCATCGTCCTGCGCCAGGCCGGCGAGTCGGGCCAGCTGTACGGCTCGGTGTCGACCCGCGATATCGCCGAAGCCGCCTCGGAAACCGGCACCACCGTCACCCGCAACCAGGTTCTGCTCGATTCTCCGATCAAGAGCATCGGTCTTGCCGGGGTGCGCATCGCGCTGCATCCCGAGGTCATCGTCAATGTCACGATCAACGTGGCGCGCACCGCCGATGAGGCCGAAGCCCAGGCCCGCGGTGAAGACCTGACCGGTTCCCTGACCGACCGTGAAGAAGCCCGGCTGGCGGCTGAAGAACTGTTCGAGGCCGAAGAACTGGTCGAAGAAGCCGAAGCCTTTGCCGCCGAAGCCGAGGCCGAAGCCGATACCGAAGAAGCCGCCAGCGAAGACGATGCGGCCGCTCCTGAGACTGCCAATGACGCCGCTGAAGACGAAGACAAGTAGTCGCTGATTGCCGAACTGTGCCGGGTGCTGATGCTTCAGCGCCCGGTTTGCCGCCTCTTGCGTCGGTGTGTGCACCATATTATCGTCTCATTTTGGGTCTTGGCTGTGGTCCAGGCCCAGAAGATTTGGTGCACTCATGTTGTATCTGTTGCGACGGGTGCTGCGCACCCTTGTCAAGACCGGCAATCTGAAAGCCGTGTATCCGTCCGGTGAAGCTGAGGTTTTCGGCGACGGAACGGGCCAACTCGTCACCCTGAACATTCACAACTCCAAGACCGTTGCCCGGTTGGTGCTCGATCCCGACCTTTATCTGGGCGAGGCCTACATGGATGGCGGCATTACCGTCGAGGGCGGCACGATCTACGACCTGCTGGCCATTCTCACCCACAACACCACGATTGCCGACGAGCTGCCGGCCGGCATCGCCCTGCCGTTCGCCCTCCGCAAGGTCCTGCGCAAGGTCAAGCAATACAATCCGGTCGGCCGGGCGCAACGCAATGTTGCCCATCACTACGACCTGTCGGGCGAGATCTACGACCTGTTCCTCGACCGCGACCGCCAATATTCCTGCGCCTATTTCGAGACCCCGACAGCCAGCCTGGCCGAGGCCCAGAAGGCCAAGAAACGCCATCTGGCCGCCAAGCTGGAGATCAAACCGGGCATGAAGGTGCTCGACATCGGTTCCGGCTGGGGCGGGCTCGGCCTGTATCTTGCCGAGGTCTGCGATTGCCGGGTCACCGGCGTCACCCTGTCGCGCGAGCAGCACCGGGTGGCCAACGAACGGGCCCACCAGCGCGGTGTATCGGACCGGGCGCAATTCAAGCTCAAGGACTACCGCCTGCTCAACGAGAAATTCGACCGCATCGTCTCGGTCGGCATGTTCGAGCATGTCGGCCTCGGCCATTACGACGAATTCTTCAGCAAGACCCGCGAGCTGCTGACGGCTGACGGCATCGCCTGCGTTCATTCCATCGGCCGCGCCAACGGTCCGGGTTCGACCAGCGCCTGGATCAGCAAGTACATCTTCCCCGGCGGTTACATCCCGGCCCTGTCGGAGGTCATCCCGCACGTCGAGGCGGCCGGGCTCTATCTGTGCGACGTCGAGGTGCTCAGGCTGCACTATGCCGAGACCCTGAAAGAATGGCGGCTGCGCTTTGCCGATCACCGCGACCAGGCCAGAGCGATCTACGACGAGCGCTTCTGCCGCATGTGGGAGTTCTATCTGGCCGGCTCGGAATGCGGCTTCCGCCATGAGCATCTCAACAATTTCCAGATCCAGTTTACCCGCGACATATCGGTTCTGCCGCTGACCCGAACTTACATCGGCGAGGAAGAAGACCGCCTGCGCGAGATCGAACGCACGCATCGTGCCTTGACGTCGGTCCCGCGCCACGACTCCTCCAAGGCGTCGTAGCGGCGCCCTACTCCTCGGGCCGCTCGGCTGCGTCGCGATCACGGTCGTATCGACGTGCGACCGGGAACGGCGGCAGCCAGGCTTCGCGACGGATAGTCCAGCTCTCGTAGGTCGGGATCAATTGGTCAGGGGCATCCAGGGTTCCGAGATGGACCTCTGTTTCGTCGGCGCTGCGTGCAAAAACAGGCGAGCCGCAGCGCGGACAGAAGTGCCGTCCGGCATAATCGCGTGTTCTGCCTTCGACCGTGACCGCGTCGTGGGGAAACACCGCGGCTGCGTAGAACAATGCCCCGTGATGCTTGCGACAATCGAGACAGTGACAAATGCCGACCCGTTTAGGTTGCCCCGAAGCCGCAATGCGAACATCGCCGCATCGGCAACCGCCGGTGTACCGGTCCATGCCGGACCTCCTGTCAGTTCAAGTTGACAGCAGATCTACACCGAAGGGCACGATTGCGGCAATCGGGCGAGCGGAATTTCATGAATCGAAACTTGGGCTTGGCGCGCTTTGCTGATGCAAAATGGCGAATCAGCTATGCTTGCGCCACGCTGAATGGCGCTTTGCGGGCGAATTTCAGAACTTGCCCGATTGCAAGCGATTTCCCGCCAGAGCGGCTGAAAAAAATATTTATCCTGTGAATAACGCGAATTACGTGGATCGCGCCTCGCGCCGGTTGCGCGCCTGAGGTATCAACGACACTGCAATGGAAACGGCACTCGACATAACCCACGCCCACGCGGACGATGATGCGCGCGAGGCGCCCGAATACCGCCAGGCCCCGCACAATCTGGAGGCCGAGATGGCCCTTTTGGGCGCCATCCTGGTCAACAACGAGGCCTGCGACCGGGTATCCGGTTTCCTGCAGCCGGAACACTTCTACGAAGCGCTGCATGCGCGCATCTATGAAGCGGCCTCGACACTGATCCGGGGCGGAAAACTGGCCTCGCCGGTTACGCTGAAAACCTATTTCGACAACGACGAGACCCTGGCCGAAATCGGCGGCCCGGCCTATCTGGCGCGGCTGGCGGCGTCGGCGACGACGATCATCAACGCCGAGGAATACGGCCGCACGGTGTATGAACTGGCCCAGCGCCGCGAACTGATCAGCATCGGCACTGAAATCGTCAACGACAGCTTCGATACCCGGGTCGACACGACCACCCGCGACCTGATCGAGCAGGCCGAACAGTCGCTGTATGAAATCGCCGAAAGCGGCCGTTTCGGCCAGGGCTTCCAGCCCTTCGGCGCCGCTCTGGTGCAGTCCATCGACATGGCAGCGGCCGCCTATCAGCGCGACGGCGGGCTGTCCGGCCTGTCGTGCGGCCTGAAGGACATGGACGAACGCATGGGCGGCCTGCAGGCCTCCGACCTGATCATCCTCGCCGCCCGCCCGGCCATGGGCAAGAGTTCGCTGGCCGCCAACATCGCCTATCACGTGGCCAAGAACTACGATGCCGAGCACAATCCGGACGGCACGGTCAACGTCAAGAACGGCGGCGTGGTGGCGTTCTTCTCGCTCGAAATGTCGTCGGAACAGCTCGCCACCCGTATCATTTCCGAGCAATCGGGTATCTCGTCGGAAAAGATCCGCCGCGGCAAGATCGACGAGCACGAGTTCCACAAGCTGGTCGAGGTCAGCCAGGAACTGCAGTCGCTGCCGCTCTATCTCGACGACACCGGCGGGCTGGCGATTGCCCAGGTGGCGGCACGGGCACGGCGGCTGAAGCGTCAGCGCGGCCTCGGGCTGATCATCCTCGATTATCTGCAACTGCTGACCGGCTCGTCGCGCCGGGCCTCGGAGAACCGGGTCCAGGAAATCACCGAGATCACCACCAGCCTGAAGGCGCTGGCCAAGGAGCTGAACGTGCCGATCATGGCCCTGTCGCAGCTTTCGCGCCAGGTCGAGAACCGCGACGACAAGCGGCCGCAGCTTGCCGACCTGCGCGAGTCCGGCTCGATCGAGCAGGATGCCGACGTCGTCATGTTCATCTACCGCGAGGAATACTACCTGGCCCGCAAGGAACCGCGCGCCGGCACCACCGAACACATCGAGTGGCAGGAGGAAATGGACCGCACCCACGGCCTCGCCGAGGTCATCATCGGCAAGCAGCGGCACGGCCCCACCGGCACAATTCCGCTGCAGTTCGACGCGAATTTGACACGATTCAGTAATTATATCTCCGAAGACTACCTGCCCGAGCGATTCGAATAATCGTTCATCTGTAGGGTTTCGACCCTAGGGCCTGTGGACAATTAGGGTTGTGGCGCTGGTTTGACAGGATTGGTTCAGATTTAGGGGTGTGAGGAGGAAGGACATGCTGGCATATTCGACGACGAACGGCCCTGAAGATGAGCCAATCCTGTCAAATCCTGTAAGGACGAGGCCCATTTTGCCCGTGGACGTCACTTTGAGCGGCTTGAAGGGGGCGACCCATCGGCGCCGCTCAAAGCTAGCCACAGACAAAATGGGCCTCGCCAGCGCCGCAACCCTAATTGTCCACAGGCCCTAGCCCAGCCATCACAAGGAGAGGGTGTGACGGACCAGGCGAGGACGGGTGCCTGGCTGCTGCAGGAGACGCAGCTGGCCAGCGCCACGCTGAGTATCGATCTGAAGGTCCTGCAGGACAACTGGCGCCTGCTGGCCGGCCAATGCGGCACGGCGGAATGCGCCGCCACGGTCAAATGCGACGGCTATGGCCTCGGCATCGCACCGGTGGCCCAGGCGCTGGCGGCGGCCGGCTGCAAGACGTTCTTCGTCGCCCTGCCGTCGGAAGGCCTGGCCCTGCGCGCAATTCTGCCGCGCGCCGACATCTACGTCCTCGACGGGCTGTTCGCCGATGCCGGCCAGGCCTATGTCGACCACAATCTGCGCCCGCTGCTCTCGTCGCTCGAGGAGATCCAGCACTGGCGCCGCCTGTGCCAGATGGCCGGGCGGCCGCTCGAGGCGGGGCTGCACGTCGACACCGGCATCAACCGGCTCGGGCTGTCGGCCGGCGACATTACCGTTCTGACGGCGGATCCGGATGTCTTTTCCACCATGTCGGTTTGCCTGGTGGTCTCGCATCTGGCCTGCGGCTCGGTGCCGGGCAGCGCCACGAACCGGTTGCAGCTCGATACCTTCAACACCTTGCGCTCGGCCCTGCCGCAGGCGCCGGCCAGCATCGCCAACTCACCGGGCAGTTTCCTCGGCGAGGCGTTCTGCCTCGACTTGATCCGTCCCGGCATCGCGCTGTACGGCGGCAATCCGTTCGATGCCCGGCCCAACCCGATGTCGGCGGTTGCGCATATCTATGCCCCGATCCTCCAGGTCAGGGAGATCGCCGCCGGCGAGACCGTCGGCTACGGCGATGCCTGGAGGGCGCGGCGCAAGACCCGCATCGCCATACTCGGCATCGGTTATGGCGACGGTTACCCGCGCAGTCTCGGCTCGCCGGGCCGCGACAGCCCGTCCCAGGTGATGATCGGCGGCGGCTTCGCACCGGTCATCGGCCATGTGTCGATGGACATGATCGTCGTCGACGTCACCGATATCGGCGATGAATTCTGCACCCGCGGGGTGCGCGCCGAGATCATGGGCGACAACGTTACGGTCGACGAAATCGCCGCCTGGGCCGGCACCATCCCGTATGAAATCCTGACCGGGCTGGGTTCGCGATTTGCACGCCTGTACTCTTGTCTCGATTCCGTTTAAGACTCAGCGCTCTTTGCTGTTTTGGGGACGCTGACAGTTGAACTTCTTTGCGCAAATCGGCCGCGTCGTACTCGCCCTGTGCGAGGAGGTCGGACGCCTCGCCCTGTTCTCGCGCAGTGCCGTGTTCAGCGGGCTTTTGCCGCCGGTCTACCTGCGGCAGATCGTCGATCAGCTGATCCGCATCGGTTACAACTCGCTGCCGGTCGTCGGCCTGACGGCATTCTTCACCGGCGGCGTGCTGGCGCTGCAGATCTACATCGGCGGCTCGCGGTTCAATGCCGAGAGCCTGGTGTCGTCGATCGTGGCGCTCGGCATTACCCGCGAACTGGGCCCGGTGCTGGCCGGCCTGATGGTCGCCGGCCGGGTGTCGGCGGCAATCGCGGCCGAGTTGGGCACCATGCGGGTGACCGAGCAGATCGATGCGCTGACCACGCTGTCGACCAACCCGTTCAAGTACCTGGTCGGCCCGCGCCTGATCGCCGCCGTCATCGCCATGCCGCTGCTGGTGGCCATTGCCGACACCATCGGCATCATGGGCGGCTATATCGTCGGCACCCGTTCGCTCGGGTTCAATTCCGGGGCCTATATCACCAACACCGTCGAGTTCCTCGAACTCGGCGACATCACCTCGGGCCTGATCAAGTCGGCGGTGTTCGGCTTCATCATCGCGCTGATGGGCTGCTACCACGGCTTCAACAGCCGCGGCGGCGCCCAGGGCGTCGGCCGGGCGACCACCAACGCCGTGGTGTCGTCCTCGATCCTCATTCTGGCAGCGAACTACGCCATGACCTCGCTGATCTTTTCGGAGTAGCGGCATGAGCGAAGCTGCCCATATCGTTCTTGAAGACGTCCGCAAGTCGTTCGGTCCCAAGCATGTCCTCAACGGCATCGACCTTTCCGTCAAGCGTGGCCACTCGCTGGTCGTCATCGGCGGTTCGGGCACCGGCAAGTCGGTGATGCTGAAGTGCATTCTCGGCCTTTTGAGCCCCGACAGCGGTAAGATCACCGTCGGCGGCGAGAACGTCATCGGCCTGAAGGGCCGCGAGCGCGACAAGCTGATGACCCGGTTCGGCATGCTGTTCCAGGGTGCGGCCCTGTTCGACAGTCTGGCGGTGTGGGAGAACGTCGCCTTCGGCCTGATCCAGGGCCAGAAGATGCCGCGCGCCCAGGCTCGTGACATCGCCTTTGCAAAACTCGCTCAGGTTGGCCTCGGTGCCGAGGTCGGCGAATTGCATCCGGCGGAATTGTCCGGCGGCATGCAAAAGCGCGTCGGTCTGGCCCGGGCCATCGCCGCCGACCCGGAAATCATCTTCTTCGACGAGCCGACCACCGGCCTCGACCCGATCATGGCCGACGTGATCAACGACCTGATCGTGGCCTGCGTCAAGCAGCTCGGCGCCACCACCGTATCGATCACCCACGACATGGCCTCGGCGCGCAAGATCGCCGATGATATCGCGATGATCTACAAGGGCGAGATCATCTGGCAGGGTGCTGCCGGCCAGATCGACACCTCCGGCAGCGCCCATGTCGACCAGTTCATCCACGGCCGCGCCGACGGCCCGATCCAGATGGACGTGCTGCGGCCTTAAGGCCTCCGGCAGTGACGTTTATTCCAATTCCACAAATTGTCATGGTCCGGCTTGACCGGCACTATGTATCAAAGGCA
>JAHEJE010000199.1 GCA_024639035.1 Alphaproteobacteria bacterium | reverse complement strand
GTGAACCGGTGACGGACCCAGTTGCTCTCCACCCGCAGTGCCGGCGTCAGCCGCAATCCCGCATCATCCGTAGGCGCATGCGACACCTGGCCGACGTTGTCCGAATAAGTCCCCATTATGCCCAGGCTGGGAAACACCATGAACGCCCCTGCCCGCAAGCCGAGCGGTGCATAGGGCTCAACCTCAATGCTTGCAGTTGGCCTGCGCGGTGCCAGAGCAACATCGGCGGCGGTACCGGGGTCGCTCGCCCCAGGCAGTTCGAGCGTCGTGTCTTGCCGATCGCCGACATCGTCATCGGCTTCCACCGGCCGCGGCTGCAGCGCCGATTCGGTGCGCGCAACGACCTCCCGGCGCGGTTGTGGCGGTGACGAAGGCACCCCGCCGGTGAACACGTCATCGCTATCGGACAAGCTGTCCCGAAGGCCCGGCACATCCTGGGCAACAACCGGCACCGATCCCAGCGCCGTCAGACCAAGCACCACGGACCATCGCGTTCCGATATTGATGAGGCGCCTCATTCCATGTCCCGGCCTGCGCAGAATCTCGAACATTCGTGTCTGTAGACCCTAGCCAACTCATGGTTAACAGCGGGTATACGGCCTGTATCTCAATGGGATTGATCCGGTCGTTGAATAAACCTTCTGAGGGCTTTCCTTGAGTCTGATTCAGGAGTAGTTTCGCGCCATGTCACAAGCATTGGCAAAGCCTTTCGCCGAGACCGAAGCCTGGCTCGCCTCGGCACACCGCGTCATTGATACCGAAATCAAGGGCATGTCGGCGCTCGGCGAGGCACTGGAAAACGCCCTCGGCCCTCAGTTTTGCGAAGCGGTAGCAATTCTGCGCAATGCCACCGGCCGGGTGATCCTGTGCGGTGTCGGCAAGAGTGGTCACGTCGCACGCAAGATCGCCGCAACCCTGGCCTCGACAGGCACGCCCGCCATGTTCGTGCATGGCACCGAAGCAAGTCATGGCGATCTCGGCATGATCACCTCCGACGATGTCTTGATGATGCTGTCCAACTCCGGTGAAACCCTCGAGCTGAAAGACGTCGTGGCCTATTCGCGCCGCTTTGCAGTTCCGCTGATCGCCATTACCGGCCAGGCTCACAGCGCACTCGGCAAGGCGGCCGACGTCGTTCTTGAACTGCCCAAGGCCAAGGAAGCCTGCTCGATCGGCCTGGCGCCGACGACATCGACCACATTGCAAATGGCCCTGGGCGATGCCCTTTCGATTGCCCTGCTGGATGATCGCGGGTTCACCGCATCGGATTATCAGAGATTCCATCCCGGAGGCCGCCTCGGCGCCGCTCTGACGCTGGTCAGCGATGTCATGCACGGCGGTGACGCCATCCCGCTTGTGACCGGCGACGTCGTCATGTCGCAAGCCCTGCTGAAGATGACCGAAAAGAACTTCGGCTGCATAGGGATCATCGACGCGGACGGCAATCTCATAGGGATCATCACCGACGGTGACTTGCGGCGCCACATGAGCCCCGACCTGTTGTCGCGCACGGCCCGTGAAATCATGACCCCGGATCCCAAATCGGTCGGTCCGGACGAACTGGCTTTCGCCGCCCTCGAGAAGGTGAGCGCCAAGATTTCATCGTTGTTTGTGGTGGAAAATGGCAAACCGGTCGGCATCATCCATGTGCATGACCTGCTGCAACTCGGGGTCAAGTAGCAGCTCTACTTCGGCTCCGGTATCACCGTCAGTCGCAGCCCCTCGACACCCGTCACCCGCACCCAGGTTCCGACCTTCTGGTCCTCACCCATCACATCCCACAGCGTATCGTCGATCCTGACACTGCCGCGGCCATTGACGATAGCGGTCTCGAGTATGAATTTCCGCCCGACATAGTCCAATATCCGCTGATTGAGATGCGGCTGGTCGGTATCGATCTGCTGCCGCTTCAAGACCCAAGGCCGGGCGGTGAGAACCAGCAATAACGAAAGTGCACTGAACACCGCGATCTCGACTTGCCAGGACAGGTCGATCGCCAGTTCGATGACCCCTACCGCCGCAGCCGCTACACCGAGCCACACCAGAAAAACACCTGGCGCCATCAATTCAAGGATCAGCAAGACGCAGGCGGCGATCCACCACGTCCAACTTCCAAAAAACGTCAGCAATTCATTCATCGATCGACCTCCGCAATCACGATACCGGAGGGACGGTTGTTGTGCCACGCTTGCGCGGCGCCGGCTTCGGCGTTGCGCCGCCGCCGCTGTCATTGCCAAACGCCTCCCTCGCGATCTCGGATATGCCGGCGATCGACCCGATCACCGATGATGCTTCGAGCGGCAGCATCAGGACTTTCTGGTTTGGGCTTTGGGCCAGCGCCTCAAGCGCCTTCACGTAGTTGTTGGCAACGAAGTAGTTGATCGCCTGGGCGCTGCCCCCGGCAATCGCCTGGGAAACGGCAGTCGTTGCATTGGCTTCGGCCTCAGCCGCACGCTCGCGCGCCTCGGCATCACGGAACGCCGCTTCCTTGCGGCCTTCGGCCTCCAGCACCGCCGACTGCTTTTCGCCCTCGGCTTCCAGAATGGCCGACTGACGCTTGCCCTCGGCCTCGAGGATCGCAGCGCGCTTGTCGCGCTCGGCCTTCATCTGACGGGCCATCGAATCGACCAGATCACGCGGTGGATTGATGTCCTTGATCTCGATGCGGGTCATCTTGACCCCCCATGGCGTCGATGCCTGATCGACGACGCCGAGGATGGCGTGGTTGATCTCATCGCGCTGCGACAGGAGTGAATCCAGGTCCATGGAACCCATGACCGTACGAATATTGGTCATGGTGATATTAAGAATGGCGTTCTCCAGTTCATTAACCTCATAGGTCCCCTTGGCGGCATCGAGAACCTGGAAAAAGGCAACCCCATCGACCTGGACCATGGCGTTGTCGCGGGTGATGACCTCCTGGCTCGGCACTTCCATAACCCGCTCCATCATGTTCATCTTCGAGCCGATCCGCTCGATAAACGGCACGATGATGCCGAGGCCGGGCTGCAACGTCTTGGTATAGCGTCCAAAACGTTCCACTGTGTAGTTGAACCCCTGTGGCACGATCCGTATGCCTTGAAAGATCGTGATGACAACCAACACGAGCAGGACAAGGACGAAAATGCTGGCGCCTTCAAACATCCGGAGGTCTCCTTCGCTTTTCTTCGGGAGTCAGAGTGGCGCTGAACACAGCCGTGCCCCCGGTGCGTTTAGTTTAGTTCCATTGTATGTGAGTCGCGAAGTGGCAAAATTCAAGGCGAACCTGCGGTCCACCGGCCTGTCTTCCGTCTTGCAGGAAATCTGACTCTCGCCAGCAACGTGTTGATATAAAATGTGAAATCAGATTTTCAGCATAACAGTTCCGCAACATTAACCATAGCCGCGTTGTCGCCGCAATCTGGCGCTTTAATCCATCGATCAGGGTTGTGAGACGGGCAAGCGAGCCTGCCATTGCGGGCTTTTGGGTCAAAGGGACAAGAGACATGATGAAGCTGTTGGCAACCGGCTGTGGGATCGCCATCGGCATGCAGCTGTTGCTTGCCGCACCAGCCGAAGCCGATCATCGCCGCCACTGGTTCTATGACAATTACCAGAATTACGATGGCGAGGCATTTGACTATCGCCGCCGTCCGCGCATCTACCAGCGCCGCAACTTCGATGTCGAGTTCGCTCATCCCCCCAGACAGCTCGAATACGACCCCTATGCCGATGAGGAATACATCGTAAACCGCCGCAGGCAGGACAGCTATCCCTGGCGCGAGCGCCGCATCCGCTATGATCTGTCCAAAAGACAGCATGAGCTGAGGCAACGACGCAGGGTGTCGGCGCCGCCGCTGCCACGTCGAAAGCCGTCGACGCTGCCGGCAGTCGAGGAGAATATCGAATTCTCAGCACTCGAAAAACCGGCTCGCGTACTGCAGGACAAGCCGGCAAGCCGGACCAGGAAGACCGCAACGCCGGCGCCACTCAGCTGCGACGAGGCCCGGGGTATTGTCGCCGGCTTTGGATTCTCCGATATTCAGCCAACGAGTTGCCAGGGTGCTACTTACAGCTTTGCCGCCAAACGCGACGGCCATCCCTTCGCCATCAGCCTATCGTCGAGCAGCGGAGAGTTGACGCAGGTCAAGCGGCAGTAGCCCTCGCTTGCGCTCTTCGCGGCAGGCAGACCTTGCTGCACGGTCACCGCTCAGGTACACAACCGGACCTGACTATGGCACGCCTTGCGGGCTGTCGGTCCGGCTAATCTGTAGTGTGGTCCAAGACCTATGAAGCTCTATCCCGTTGCCGGTAATGAAGTTCCTGAAGGTCTGCAGCCCGGTGAAGTGACAACGTCCGATGGCGTTCGCCTGCGCTATGCCCTTGGCACCACGCCGCGGCGCAAACGCGGCACCGTGTGCATCTTTCCGGGCCGCGCCGAGTTCATCGAGCGCTATTTTGAAACCATCTCGGATCTGACCAGACGGGGGTTTTGCGTCGCCATTATCGATTGGCGCGGCCAGGGCGGGTCTGAGCGCCGACTCAAGAACCCGCTCAAGGGTTATGTCTCGAGTTTCCGAAAGTATGATCTTGATCTCGAGACGTTCATGCAGCAGATCGTGCTGCCCGATTGCCCGCCGCCCTACTTCGCACTGGCGCATTCGACCGGCGGACACATCCTGCTGCGTTCGCTGACGAAACACACCTGGTTCGAATGCGCGGCGATGAGCTCCCCCTTCATCGATATCGGTCCGCGCTTCTGGCCGCGGCCGGTGATCACCCTGGCGGCCAGGCTCGCCGTTGCCACCGGACTTGGCCGCGTCTCGGTGCCTGGAGAAGGCAGACGGCTGCTGACGCCCGCCGACTACCCTGCGAACCGCCTGACTTCAGACCTCGGGCGCTTCACCCGCACCACCCGCATTCTTGCCGAACACCCGCACCTCGGCTCCGCCGGCCCGACATTCCGCTGGCTGCAAGCTGCGGTCTCGTCGATCAACCGGCTCTCAAGAATGCCAGGCACCGGCCAGCCGAGATGCCCGGTACTGTTCATTGCCGCCGGGCTCGACCGTGTCGTCTCCACCCAGGCGAGCCGCGCATTCGCCCAACGCATCCCCAATGTTGCCTGCGTTACGGTTGAAGGTTCCCGTCACGAAATCCTCAACGAGAAAAACGAGCTGCGTGAGCAGTTCTGGGCCGCCTTCGACAGCTTCATCGCCGACCGGCGCGAAATGCCTAGGCCGGCAGGAGCGCCAGCGCCTCTTGATAAAGCTGCCGGCTTGCCGCAGCGATGATGTTGCCACCGTTGATGGCGGGCTCGCCATCCCAGGTCGTTACTATCCCACCCGCCGCCTCGATGATCGGCACCAGCGGCGCGATATCATAGCTCTGCAGTCCGACATCGAGGGCGACATCGATATGCCCCGCCGCCAACAGACAGAAGAAATAGGCATCTGCATCGTAACGTATCGAACGGGCAGCCGAGATGATCCGACTGAGAAAGGTTTTCTCGCGCTCGGTCTTGTACAAGGCCGGCGCCGTCGTCGAAATCAGCGCCGAGGCTAGATTGTCCGCCGGGGCGACGCAAAGCCTCTCC
>JAHEJE010000198.1 GCA_024639035.1 Alphaproteobacteria bacterium | reverse complement strand
CACCGCCGATATTGTACAAGAGCAGGAACACCACCAACGGCACCAGGATGCGGCTGACCGCCATGCCGGCCGGCAGGAACAGCAACAGGGTGACAACGAACAGGATTTCGTAAGGCGCCGGTTCAATGAACACGAACCAGCTTGAGGCGATGAAGATCCACAGCACCGCATCGCGAACCAGTGCGTAGGGAACGCCGCGGCCGGCAGCGGTGGCCAGTGACGGGGTATCGTAGGCCGCGGTCAATACGCCCCCTTCGAACCCAGCAGGCTGATCGGCGTGCGCGCGAGGATAACCAGGTCGAACAGGATCGACCAGTTTTCGATGTAGTACAGGTCGTGCTCGACCCGCTTCTGGATTTTCTCGACCGTGTCGGTCTCGCCGCGCCAGCCGTTGACTTGGGCCCATCCGGTGATGCCCGGCTTGACCTTGTGGCGGGCGAAGTAGCCTTCCACCACCTGGTCGTAGAGCGAATTGTGGGCCTTGGCCTGGGTGGCGTGCGGGCGCGGGCCGACCAGCGACAGATCGCCTTTCAGGACGTTGAACAGTTGCGGCAGCTCATCCAGGCTGGTGCGCCGGATGAAGCGCCCGACGCGGGTGACCCGCGGATCGCCGCGGGTGACCAGTTGCGCCGCGGTGGCATCGCACTGATCGACGTACATCGAGCGGAACTTGTAGATCTCGATAAGCTCGTTGTTGAAGCCGTAGCGCTTTTGCTTGAACAGCACCGGCCCGCGGCTTTCCAGCTTGATGGCCAGCGCCACCAGGGCCATGACCGGCAGGGCGAACACCAGCGCGAGGCTGGCGAGCACGCGGTCTTCGATGGCCTTCAGAACCGTGTCCCAGCCGTGCAGGGGCTTGTCGAACAAATCGAGCAGCGGGATCGCGCCGATGTAGGAATAGGTGCGCGGCCGGTAGCGCAGCTTCTGGCTGTAGGCACTGAGGCGGATGTCGACGGGCAGCACCCAGAGCTGGTTGAGGACGCTGGACAGCCGGGTTTCGGCATGCAGCGGCAGGGTGACGATCAGCAGGTCGACCCGGGTGTCGCGGACGAACTGGGTCAGTTCGGCGATGCTGCCCAGCTTTGCATAGCCGGAGACGACGTTGGGCGACCGCAGATCGCTGCGATCGTCGAATAGACCGATCACTGAGACATCGCTGTTCGGTTGCCGGTTGAGTGCTTCGAGAACCTCGCCGGCCGGCTCGCCGCCGCCGACGATGACCGCCCGACGCGCCAACTGGCCGTTTTCGTTCCAGTGTGCCAGCAGGCGTGATGCCGCCAGTCTGCCGGCGCACAGCAATCCGACCGAGGCGACGAACCACGACCCGAGCCACACCCGGGAGAACTGGACGCCGAGCTTGCCGAACACAATCGCCGCGAGCAGGATGGCAAAGACGATCGTGATGCCGGCCAGCAGTCGCGGCAGTCTGCGCACCGGATTGAGCAGCGCCTCGGTACGGTAGAGGCCGCCAAGCTCACCCGACAGCAGGGTGAGAACGGTCGCCGTAACGACAAGCACGACGTACTGTATCGGTACCGAGTGGGCGGCGGTTGCGGGATAGAGCTTGTAGGCGATTGCCGCTGCGATGACGAGCAACAGCGCCTCGGCGGTCCGGGCCATGCCGGTGATGATCGAGGTGGCGACATGCGGCGCATTGCCGGCGAGGTTGCGGGCGATCTCTTTCAGTTTTTCGCTTCGTGTCGCTTCGTTTTCGTCCGCCAGCAGCTCGACGATGGAGGCGGGTATGATCCGGTGCGGTTGGTTTGCCTTGTGCAGCATGGTGTCCCAGGAATGTGCAAGTTGCCCAGTTGCGTGCTGCGGTGCAAATTCCGGGCCGAAATCAGGGCCGGCCAGTGGCGGCATTGTGAGTTGGTTAATAGCGCCGGCCGGTGCCAACATGGCGGTTCAGGCGACGCGGGCGTGGCGCCGGCGGTCGCTCACGACGGATTGGTAAAAGTCTATCAGCTGCCGGCCCATCGCCAGGGCGCTGAAATCGCGCGCCACCCGCGTGGAGCGCGCCTCGGCGCTGGCTATTGCCCGCTCGGGATCGCTGCACGAGCGGGAAATCGCCGCTGCGAGTTGGTCCGCATCGTCCGGGGCAACCAGGGCCTCGTCCTCGACGACTTCCGGAATGCCGCCGACGCGGGTGGCAATCATCGGCTTTCCCGCGGCAATCGTCTCAAGGACGATGTAGGGAAATGACTCATTTCGGGACGGCACCACCATCAGGCGTCCAAGCGCGAAGGCCTGCGCGGCCGGCATCGCGCCGGGAAACCTGATACGGGCATCCAGTCCGCGGCGCTTGGCCAGGTCTTCGAATTGTGCCCGGTCGGGCCCGTCGCCGACCAGGGTGGCGGTCAGCGGCCGGTCGTTCACCAGAGCGATGGCCTCGATCAGCGTATCGACACCCTTCAGGTGGCGCATCTCGCCGATGTACAGGATGTCGCTTGCATCGCCAGCCGGTTCGACCGCCGCGAAGTCCTGCGGCCACAGCCCGTTGGGAATGATGCGGAACGGGGTTCCGCCCAGACCGACCTTGTCGGCAAACGTCTCTTTTTCATAGGCGCACACGAAGGCAAGCCCCGCCGTGCGGGTCAGCATGAGGCGCTCGGCGCCGAGAAACAGGGCGCCCTGGGCGCTGGTCCAGTCGTAGTGCAGAACGCCGCCATGCGGGGTGTAGATGGCCTTGGCAGCGAGCTTGCCCGAGGCGATGCGGGCATAGGCCCCGCCCTTGGCGCCATGACCATGAATGATGTCCAGGCGATGGCCGCCCAGCGTTTCGGCGATCCGGCGCGCGGTGATGGCGTCACCGAGGCCCGGCGTACGGCTCATCTCCAGTCGGTGCACGCCGTGGGCGCACATCGGCGCCAGTTCGGCAAGCCAGGTATCCGCCACCGCGCCGCCCGAGGAGGCATCGCACACCACCGCCAGCCTGTGGCCGGCCTCGGCCTGAACCCTGACCACGTCGCGGACATGGCGGAACAGGCCGCCGACGGGCGCGCGGAACACATGGGCGATATCGAGAATTTGCTCGCTCACGTCCCCCAACCTCAGAACCAGCGTTCGCGGACGTAGACGATGTCGCCCGGATACAGTTGTGTGGTGACCGGCACCTTGTAGGTGTTGGTGCCTTCGGCGGTCTTGCGGGTCAGCAGGATGTCCTGCTGGTTGGCACGGGGCGAGTAACCGCCGCCGAGCGCGATGGCATTCTGCGCCGTCATGCCCGGCTGATAGGGAAACGATCCGGCCTGGGTGACCTCGCCCAGAATGTAGAATGGCCGCATGGCGGTGACCTGCACCGATACCGACGGATCGCGCAGGTAGCCGGCGCGCAGCTTGGCGGCAATGGCCTGTTCGACCTGCGGCGGGTTCAATCCGGCGACCCTGATGGTATTGATCAGCGGCAGCGAGATGTGCCCTGCGCCATCGACGATGAAACTGCCGGTGAGGTCGGCCTGTCCGAGCACGCGGATGCTCAGGCGGTCTCCGGCGCCGACCCGGTAGCCATTGAGGAATTCATAGGCCGCGACCTGGCCGCTGGCGCCGAACGGGGCAACGGTGCCGTTTTCGTTGATCGCCGGAGCCGCCGCGGCAACCGCGGTAACGCTCTGTTCGCCGTGCACCACTTCGCCGGCTGCCGTGACCCCGGTGCCGCCGGGTGGCGCCGACGGCGAGCCGGCCTGCCATCCATTGCTGCAGCCGGCAAGGGCACCGGCCGCGACTAACGCAACAATATACCTACAAACTCGCACGTGCTTACACCTGACAACGAGCGCCACAGCGCTGCTCAAAACACTGAACCTGAGCCGGCAAGGTAAACAAGCTTGGTTAGCAATCACTTAAAGGCCGGTAGCGATTGTCCGCCGCTGGGACAGACCCATGCGTGACGTTAATCGAATGGTTACCATAATCCGGCCATTCTAGCCCGGCGCGGCGGACCCCGGATGGATTCGTCGCCAGCAACGAAAACAACAATCATCGGCTGAACCAGGCATGCAACACGGCACACACCACGGCGCAGGCGCTCCGCCAAGCGATGCCATCGACGTTGCCGAGGTGCTGCGCGGCGTCGTGCGGCGCTGGCCGATGATCATGGCCTTCACCGTCATTGCACTTGTCGGCGCGGTGGCCTTCGTCGTCACCGCCAAGGACAAATACACCAGCACGGCCAAGGTCATCGTCGAGGATCTGACCACCCCGTTTACCCGCGTCCAGTCCGCCGACCGCGCGCAATCTGGCCTTCAGGATCGCGATGTGCTCTCCCAGGTCGAGGTCATCACCAGCCGCAACCTGGCGGCGGAGGTCATCGACCGCCGGATTTCCGACCGGACCCGGGCGCTGCTGTCGCGCAAGTCCAAGAGCCTGGTGCCGGATGTTCTCGGCATGGTCGGCATCAGGTCCGGCGTCAGGGCGATGACCGAGCGCGACCGCGCCCTGGCGAAGTTTTCCAAAGATCTGACCGTCTATCGCATCGAGCGCTCGTCGGTGATCATCATCGAGTTCGAATCGAGCGACGCCAAGGCGGCCGCCGAAGTGGCCAACGCCGTCGCCGAGGCTTACGTGCAGTCGACCCAGGACGCCCAGACCAAACCGATCAACGTCGCCCGCGACTGGTTGTCGGGGCAGATCGAGGACCTGCGTGAGAAGGTGGTGAAGTCCGAAGTCGCGGTTGAAGAATACCGGGCAAGGGCAGGGCTCATCGTCGGCTCTTCTTCGGTCAAGCTCAGCAACCAGGAACTGTCCGAGCTCAATTCGCAGATCATTGTCGCGGCGGCGGCGCGAACCGAGGCCGAGGCGCGCGCCAACTCGATCCGCGAGCTGCTGGCCCGCACCGGCAGCGTCGACGGGGCGTCCGATGTCCTCAACTCGGCCTTCATCCAGCGCCTGCGCGAGCAGCAGGTGCGCCTGCGCCGCCGGCTGGCCGAACTGTCCAGCACTTATCTCGACAATCACCCGCGCATCGTCGGCACCAGGCGCGAACTCGACGACCTCAACAAGCAGGTGCGCTCCGAGGTGCTGAAGATCGTCAATGGCCTGGAGCAGCAGGCCAAGATCGCCGCGGCGCGCGAAGCCTCGTTGCGCGACAGCCTGCAGAAACTGAAAGGCAAGGCCAGCGAAACCGGTGTCGACGAGGTCAGGCTGCGGGCGCTGCAGCGCGAGGCCGCCGCCAACCGCACGCTGCTTGAGACATTCCTGAACCGCTACAACGATGCAAGCTCGCGCGAACAGTCGACCGCCCAGCCCGGCCTGGCGCGGATCATCTCGAACGCCGCAGTGGCCATCGTGCCGTCATTTCCCAAGCGCGGCCCGATCGTGGTGCTTGGCGCATTGGCCGGCCTGATGATCGGCATCGGCCTGGCCTTTCTGATGGAGGTCATGGCCGCGGCCTCGCGGCTGCACCGCGCGAATGCGATGCCGGTACCGGCCGGCGGACCGCAGCTTGGCCCCGCCGCAGCCTATGCCCCGCCGCCAACGCCGGCAGCCGCCGCTGCACCGCCGGTGCCCGCCGCTGCGCCCGCACCGTCGCCCACACCGTTTGCGCCGGCCGCCGTCGCGGCCGCCCCGGTGCAAGCGCAACCGGCCGGCCATTCGGTATCGCCGCCGCTGGCG
>JAHEJE010000197.1:4011-5619 GCA_024639035.1 Alphaproteobacteria bacterium | reverse complement strand
CTGCGCCACGGCGGTGCCGGCCACGACATCCGGCGAGATGACAGGTGAAAAGGGTTGGCGCCGTCGTTCTTGCCGCCGGTCTATCGTCGCGGATGGGTGGGCAGAACAAGCTGCTGGCGGATCTGAACGGCAGGCCGGTTCTGGCGCATGTGCTGGCGGCGATTGCGTCATCGGATGTCGCCCATGCGGTCGTGGTTACCGGGCATGACGCCTGGCAAGTTATGGATGTGATTCAGGAATTTGACGTAAGTCATATCCACAACAGCGAATTTTCTTGTGGAATGGCGGCGTCGATCCGGACGGGCATCGGCGCCATGCGCGATGATATCGAAGGTGCATTGATCTGTCTCGGCGACATGCCGGCGGTTTCGTCTGAGGCGCTGAACCTGATGATTTCGGCATTCAACGCCGGCGCTGAGGATACGATCTGCGTTCCGGTGTTCGAGGCGCGCCGCGGCCAGCCGGTGCTGTTTGCGCGGAGGTACTTTTCGCAGCTTGCCGGATTGACCGGCGATCACGGCGCGCGCGGCGTGCTGGCGGCCAATGCGGATGCGGTTCGGTTGGTGGACATGCCGGACAACGGCGTGCTGCTCGACGCGGATACAGCGGAAAAACTGGCCGGTTTACGGGATTTTCTCAGCTAGCTTGGCGGCGCGCTGATCGAGGGCAACCTTGACCGCGGCGGTTGCGATCATCGTCGTCATGATCCATGCGGGGAGCGAGACGGGCAACGAGATGAGATCGACGATGATCTGGTCGTTGCCGATGCCATTCGGGTTGAAGCCGGGAAAACGCAGCCAGTTGCGGTAGATCTCGAGATTGTCGATGAAGGTGCGGTAGTAGCCGTCAAGAATGAGGAAAAACAGCGTCGAGGCGGCAATTAAGCCGAAGGCAACGGCTATCTTCGCGCCGCGCAGTGGCTGGCGGCGCAGCACCACCAACGGAACGGAAATCATGGCGGTGCTGGCGATGACGATGTTGATCAGGGTCGGGATGCGCTGGACCAGATAGGTCAGGTTGAACCAATCGGTAAGCGGCGGCCAGGCAATCGCGATCGGTGCGAAACGCCAGCTCAGCGCGTCGTCGGTGAACCAGACATAGGTGTTGGCCCAGGCGAACAGAACGGTGACGGTCAGCCAGTTGTAGAAGAACCGCTTGTTGATGACCTCGCGGTGGCTGGCTCTGCCAAGCGCGATGGTGGCGATGAGAACCGCCATCGAGGCGGTCAACGGGGCATTGGAAATCAGTCCGAAGGCGCGCGGGTCGGCGCCCGGACCGAAATAGGCGATGCGGGCGACAAACACCGCAAATGCTGCAAAGGCGGCATTGGTCAGCAGGTGAATGAGCGTGATGAGGACGATGACGACACCATGGCGTCTGGCCATGGCGCGGAATTCGAGGAACACCCGGCCGGCGAAGGTCACCTCGGGCCTCCGGCGATTGCAGCGACAGGGGTCATAGGAGCTTCAGGCCGCGAAAGCTGGCGTGGAAATCGCGGCCGACGATGATGTGGTCGTGGACGACGATGTTCAGTTTTTCCGCCGCCTCGACAATGCGCTTGGTCATCTCGATGTCGGCGCGTGACGGAGTGGCATCTCCCGAGGGGTG
>JAHEJE010000197.1:0-3911 GCA_024639035.1 Alphaproteobacteria bacterium | reverse complement strand
GGATCAAGATACGGCATATGGCGGATGATGCAAACCGGCAGGTGAGGTTGTGAATATCTGGCAACTGTCGGCGGTTATGCCGACCGAGTGCTCGAACTGGGCCGACAGCGACCGGTCGCGGGTGACTGCCGTCCAGCCGTCGGAGAGGATTTTGACATGCGGCTTGCCCAGGTTGATCATCGGCTCGATGGTGAAAATCATGCCCGGACGCAGAACGGTGCCTTCTCCGGGGCGACCGTAA
This sequence comes from Alphaproteobacteria bacterium, assembly GCA_024639035.1. Lineage (GTDB taxonomy): Bacteria > Pseudomonadota > Alphaproteobacteria > Rhizobiales > Aestuariivirgaceae > JAHEJE01. The sequence continues at coordinate 3,670 of JAHEJE010000197.1, read as the reverse complement.
TGGAGGATGTTGGGCACGTCGTGGAACAGTTTGCCAAGGCCGTGGCCGCAGAAGTCGCGCACGACCGAACAGCGTTCCGCCTCGGCATAGCTCTGGATGGCATGGCCGATGTCGCCGGTGGTGGCGCCGGGCTTGGCGGCGGCGATGCCGCGCATGAGGCTTTCATAGGTGACTTCGATCAGCCGCTCGGCCTTGCGCGAAATCGCACCGACCGGGAACATCCTGCTGCTGTCGCCGTGCCAGCCGTCGACGATCAGGGTGATGTCGATATTGATGATTTCGCCTTCCCTCAGCGGCTTGTCGTTGGGAATGCCGTGGCACACGACGTGATTGATCGAGGTGCAGATAGACTTGGGATAGCCGCGATAGAACAGCGGCGCCGGGACGGCCTTGTGATCGCCGGCAAATTCCAGAGCGATGCGGTCCAGTTCGGCGGTGGTGACGCCGGGCCGGACGTGTTCGGCCATCAGATCGAGGGCGCGGGCCGTCAACCGGCCGGCCATGAGCATGCCGGCAAAGGCCTCCGGCCCATGCAGCTTGATCTGGCCGGTGTTGGCGAGCGGGGCCTCGGAGGCGTCGATATAATTCATCGTCATCGGTCCATTACGATCGGCAGTTGCCGGGTCACGGTCACATCGTCCGGGGTCAGCCGGCAGGCATATGCCACCGCTTCGACCCCTGCCGCCGTTGCTTGCTTGTATGCCTCTAGATAGGCGGGATCGATGTCTTGTGCAAACGTGAAACGCTCCGGGTCGTCGCGGTGGACCAGGTAGACCATTACCGCGCGGGCGCCCTGGCGCACCATTTCCGACATTTCCACCAGATGCTTGGCGCCGCGCGCCGTCACGCCGTCGGGAAACTCCGCCACACCGCGGTCGCGCAGCAGGGTGACATTCTTGACCTCGACGTAGCATGGCGGCCTGGCGTCATCCTCGAGCAGGATGTCGATGCGGCTGTTCTGACCGTATTTGACCTCGCCGCGCTGGTTTGCATAGCCGGTGAGCTGGTCGATGCGGCCCGCGGCAATGGCCTCGGAAACGATGGCGTTCGGGCGTCCGGTATTGATGCCGACGAGGGCTTTGCTGCCATGGGCATCGACCTCGACGAGTTCCCAGGTGTGGCGGTACTTGCGCTTGGGATTGTCGGAGGTCGACAACCACACCCGGTTGCCGGGCTCCTTCAGGCCCATCATCGAGCCGGTGTTCGGGCATGACGCGGTGATCGCTTCGCCACTGTCGAGCGTGACATCGGCAAGGAAGCGCTTGTAACGCTTGATCAGCGTCCCGGTGACGAGGTTTTCAGGCATTTTCATGGGCCAGACGTTAGTCCGCAGGCGCCGCCGGTGCAACCGGTGTTGCGGGTTTTCAACGGGCGGTCTAAACGGTGCGGGTATGGAAGACCACACAGCCAAATCACCGACGGCGGCGGTGCTGCTGATCGGCGACGAAATCCTCTCCGGGCGCACCAAGGACAAGAACCTCGGCTACATCGCCGATTTTTTGACGGCGCGGGGGATCGATCTGTGCGAGGCGCGGGTGGTGGCCGATGTGCAGGGCGACATCGTGGCGGCACTCAATGCGCTGCGGGCGCGCTATACCTATGTGTTCACCACCGGTGGCATTGGCCCGACCCATGACGACATCACCGCCGATGCTGTTGCGGCTGCGTTCGGGGTAAAGATCGACCATGATCCGCAGGCGGTGAAGCTGCTCACCGACTACTTTGCGGAAATCGGCCGTGAGCCGACGCAAGCGCGGATGCGCATGGCGCGGCTGCCAGACGGGGCTGAAATGATCGAGAACCCGGTGTCGGTGGCGCCGGGCATTCATATGGGCAATGTGTATGCCATGGCCGGGGTGCCGAAGATCATGCAGGCGATGCTCGAAGCTGTGGCGCCGCAGCTGCAACAGGGCGCGCCGGTGCTGTCGCGCACCATCGAGGCGCATTTCGGCGAGGGGGATCTGGGCGGCCCGCTGGGCGAACTTCAGGTGCGGCACGGCGGTGTGTCGATCGGTTCCTATCCGTTCGAGACCGCAACCGGTTTCGGTGCCAACATCGTGGTGCGCTCGCGCGATCGCAAAGCGCTCGAAGCCGCCGTAGACGAGGTCGAACGATTGCTCGCGACCCTGGCGGCGCAGCCGGCGTCGCGGCCCTGGATTTAGGGTCGCGAGCCGGGTGAGAATCGCAGTATCTCTCTATTGCCCACACGGCACGTCGCAACCGCACAGCGAAAGGGTCACTTCTTGAAAGTCACCATGATTGGGGCCGGCTATGTCGGTCTTGTCTCCGGGGCCTGCTTTTCCGAATTCGGATTCGAGGTCGATTGCGTCGATGTCGATGCCGACAAGGTGGCGCAGTTGCGCAACGGCATCATCCCGATCTTCGAGCCGGGGCTGAGCGACCTTGTGGCGCGCAACAACAAATCGGGCCGCCTCCATTTCACGACCGATCTGGCGGGCAGTGTCGCCGGCAGCGATGTGGTGTTCATTGCCGTCGGCACGCCGGGGCGCACCGGCGACGGCGAGGCGGATCTGTCCTACCTGTGGGCGGCGGTCGATCAGGTCGCCGCGGCGTTGAAGCCGGGCACGGTGGTGGTGACCAAGTCGACCGTCGTGGTCGGCACCACGGCCAGGATCCGCGCAGCCATCGCGGCCGCCCGCCCGGGTCTTGATTTTTCCGTTGCCTCCAATCCGGAATTCCTGCGCGAGGGTTCGGCGCTTGAGGATTTCATGCGACCGGATCGGGTCGTCGCCGGCATCGAGGACGACAGGGCCCGGCGCGTGCTTTCGAACCTGTACCGGCCGCTCAACCTGCGCGAGGCGCCGGTGCTGTTCACCAGCCTGGAGAATGCCGAACTGATCAAATATGCCTCGAACGCCTTCCTGGCGATGAAGATCACCTTCATCAACGAGATGGCCGACCTGTGCGAGAAGGCCGGCGGCGATGTCCAGCACATCGCCAAGGGGCTGGGGCTCGATGCCCGCATCGGCTCGAAGTTCCTGCACGCCGGGCCGGGTTACGGCGGGTCGTGCTTTCCCAAGGACACCAAGGCCCTGGCGGCGACCGGCCGCAAGCTCGGCGCGCCGATCGAACTGGTCGAAAAGGTGATCGAGATCAACGACGCGCGCAAGCTGGCGATGGCCGACAAGGTGATTGCCGCACTGGGCGATGCGGCCGGCAAGACGGCCTGCGTGCTCGGGGTCTCGTTCAAGCCCAACACCGACGACATGCGCGATGCCCCGTCCTTGGCGATCATCCCGCGCCTGCAGCAGGCCGGCGTGCGCGTTCGCGCCAGCGATCCCGCGGCGATGGACAATGCCCGGCAGATGCTGCCCGGCGTTGAGTGGTTCGACAATGAGTATGAGGCCGCCGAGGGTGCCGACGTGGTCGTCATCGCCACCGAATGGAACGCCTACCGCGGTTTGAATTTCGAGCGCCTGCGCGCTGCCGTCAACGCCCCCCTGATCGTCGACTTGCGCAACATCTACCGCCTGATCGACCTGGAGAACTCCGGCTTCCACTACATAAGCATCGGCCGCCCGGAGGTGGCGGGGTAGGGGGTGTGTGCTGATGGAGCGATGATTGTGGCGTCAAACCAATCGCCGGCAGGTTCCCTCCCCTAGAAAAGGGGAGGGTCAGGGTGGGGATTGATGGCGGTGCAACAGTTGAA
>JAHEJE010000196.1:3484-5660 GCA_024639035.1 Alphaproteobacteria bacterium | reverse complement strand
GCAGCCCATGCAAACCGTCAACCAGTTTCCCCGCGCGGTCGATGAACATGAGAATATTTGGATCGAAGTGCGCGATGGTTGCCGGCTTGCGGCCCGCATGTGGCTGCCGCGCGACGCCACTCAAAACCCGGTTCCGGCCATTCTTGAATATCTCCCCTATCGCAAGCGCGACGGCACCTGCGAGCGCGACGCCCTGACCCACCCCTATTTTGCCGGCCACGGCTATGCCTGCCTGCGTGTCGACATGCGCGGCAACGGCGAATCCGACGGCATCATGCTCGATGAATACACCAGCCAGGAATTGGACGATGCCCTCGATGTCATCGACTGGATCGTCGCCCAGCCCTGGTGTACCGGCGCAGTCGGCATGATGGGCATTTCGCGGGGTGGCTTCAATGCCCTGCAGGTCGCGGCCCTTCGCCCGCCGCCGCTCAAGGCCATCATCACCCTGTGTTCGACCGATGACCGCTACGCCGACGACATCCACTACAAAGGTGGCTGCCTTATCAATGAGAACCTCGGCTGGGGCGGCACCATGCTGGCCTATTCCTCGCGCCCGCCGGACCCGGCCCTGGTCGGCGACCGTTGGCGCGCCATGTGGCTGGAGCGCCTGAACGCCGAGCCGTTCCTGGCGGCGCAATGGCTCAGACGCCCGCACCGCGATGATTATTGGAAACATGGATCGGTCTGCGAGGACTTTTCCGCCATTGAAGCGGCCGTTCTGGCGATCGGCGGCTGGAACGATGCCTATTCCAACGCAGTCCCGCGACTGGTCAACAATCTGCGCTCAATGGCCAAGGGCATCATAGGTCCGTGGGCCCACAAGTATCCCCATTTCGCCGTGCCTGAACCGCGCATCGGTTTTCTCCAGGAGGCCTTGCGCTGGTGGGATTTCTGGCTCAAGGGCGAACCGACGGGCGTCATTCGCGACCCCGCCATGCGGGTTTACGTCATGGATTCGTACCCCGCCAGCGGCCTGCCCGACAAACTGCCGGGACGATGGATCAGCGACATCTGGCCGCCGGCCACCAGCGAGTTGCATCGCCTGCACCTGACGCCGGACGGTTTGCGCGAAGCATCGGGCGACGACCGCGTCATGGCAATATGCTCGCCGCAGACGACCGGCAAGGACGGTGGCGAATTCTGCGTCATCTGGCTCGGCCCGGAGTTTCCCGGCGATCAGCGGGACGACGATGAGGGTTCGCTGGTTTTCGATACCGGTAGACTCGGCGAACCGATCGATCTGGTTGGTGCTGCTGTCGTCGAGCTGGATTTCGCGGTCGACCGACCGGTCGCTCAGATCGCCGTGCGGCTGAACGATGTGCGCCCGGATGGTGGTGTCACCCGCATCACCTACGCCCTGCAGAACCTTTGCCATCGCGACAGTCATGAGTTTCCCAGCGAGCTTGAACCCGGCAAGCGCTATACCGTGCGGATCAAGTTCGACGACATTGCCTGGCACCTGCCGGCCGGCCACAAGCTGCGCCTGAGTATCTCGACTTGCTATTGGCCGCTCATGTGGCCGTCACCGCAACCGACCACGCTGAGCATTCATGCCAACTCAAGTAGCCTCGAAGTGCCGATCCGCCGCCCGCACCCGCTCGAAGAGGTTCCTGATTTCGCCGAGCCCGTGGCCGCACCGCCGGTGGCTCAGGAAGAGTTGCGGCCTCCCACCCACCGCCGCGAACTGACCACAGACGGGGCGACCGGCGAGGTGAGTCTTACCATTCACGACGATTTTGGTGCCTACCGCAATCGGGACCATGGCTTGGTCACCGGCACCATTGCCCGCGAAGCCCATGCCATTATGCCCGACGACCCGCTTTCGGCATCGATGCGCACTCATTGGACCGAGACCCTGGAGCGCGACGATTGGCAGGTGCGCACCGAAACCTATTCGGCGATGACCGCTGATCTGACCCATTTCCATCTGACCGCCCGCATTGAGGCCTACGAGGCAGATGAGCTTGTTTTTGAGAAAGATTTCAGCGAATTGATTCTGCGCCAGCAAAATTGATCTGACGCTCCACCGCAGTGGCCGCGGATTTGATTTAGCAGGGCAATAGACCAAAGTCGAAATTTAGGGTGGCATTGCCTGGTGGAATTTGTCAAACTCAAGGCAAGGGAAAAATAGAACGCAGGCTTGAACCTGCAGAGTGGGGAGAAAGATGCATCC